>JAEOSP010000290.1 GCA_016840305.1 Candidatus Hodarchaeota archaeon | reverse complement strand
TTTTACTAATAATATTACTATTCATTAGTTCATTGATTAATGGCTATATGTATTTTCAGTTAAAGGAATATGGTGTATTGAAAAATAGTTATGTTTTATTGTATAATAGGACGGAGGTATTGGAGGATTATTATGATGAATTGAATAGTATGTACTCGGATGTCAGGGAAGAATACGATCAATTACTAAAAATTCATAAAGATTTATTACAAAGGCACTCTAATTTAACAAAAGAATATGATGATGTTTTCGATTATAATAAAGAAATTATACTAGCTAGCAGTCAATCAGTAGTTATTCCGATAAAAACTAATGCAAGTTATATATATGAATTACCATTTTCAGGTTACATTATGATGAATTTTACAGCTAATGACGACATATATGTTTGGGTCGGAAGCTCTCTAATGGAGGGAAGGTACTATTCGCGTTATCCTCAGTTTCCCGAAACAACGGAAGCAGCCTCATTTCAAGTCCCTGTAGCGCCTGATTTACTTTTATACATTGGCAATCCCAACGAGTTCAATGAAGTTAGCGTGGAATTCACAATAAAGTTTGTATATTAATTTTATTAGGAACCAATAATCAATATGTCAAAATTGAATTCCGACATTGCAGGACAACTCCCACTGATACTCAATGTTAATACAATACTTCTAACCTGTCCCGGAGGTATACTAGTTCCATCGTAATTCCAATATAAATTCATATAGTCTGTCGCATTTTCTGGACTCCAATTTTCCGTATCAAGACTAAGAAATACGTTTGTGTCTCCGTTATTTTTAACATGTATTGTTTCAGAGGAGCTTTCTCCAGTCTCTATTTCGCCCCATATCACATCAGTTAGTGTCTGAGTGCAAGCCTGATCGCTATAGACATCGATTTCAACAGTAGGTTCTGGGGGTGGAGGAGAAGAGGGGGTACCTCCACCAACGATAGGTGGCGAGGGAGGCGGCACTACAATCACCCCAGAAGAACTAAATTTCTCCGTGGATTGAAGAAGACCGGTGACAGACAGTGAGCCAACTGTGAAGGAAAATATAATTATTATTACAGCCAAATATTTATGCCGACTATACCCTGAAGCCATTTCATTTGCATCTCCCAATCAGTATTTTAATAATTTATGAAGATGAAGACCTTTTTAGTAATAGATATTTGTAGCATATTTTTTTAGGCATGTGGAATCTTAGACACTTGGCATGCCTGGCCCCTTTTTTTAAATATCAATATGCGTAATCATGTAGGAAAAGACTAGTTTCGCAACATCATATTCTCTAGAGGCCAATAGCACGTTTAAAGTCCCATTTATGTTGACATCATTACATTTCATAGGATCACGTATACTGGATGCCACATCGACAAAAGCGGCTATCTGAAAAATCGTATCGACTTCTTTGAATAAAGTCTTGATCTTAATAATTCCTTATGTTAAATTTATAAAAAGATCACTCTTTACTATCTAGATGATTCAAGTTCTCTAGACGACCAGTCGTTAAATCATCCAATACGACTACATCGCCCAAATCTAAGAGGGATTCAACAATATGTGAGTCAATAAAACCGGCTCCACCAGTTACAAGGAATTTCATCTGAATAAGTATCCTATTTGAGCCATCTATTATTTGTGTTGAGATTACAATGTGTCTAGATCGCCATAAACAAAGTGTATCTCATGAGATTTGCTATTTAGGAAAAGTTGGAGATCTTGGGGGAACTCTACATAAGGACGATAAACAACATAGGGTCTTACGAAAGAGTCAACAAAACCTATCCTGTTTAGAGTATGTAAACTAGGATGATTATTAACTTGCCTTACTTTCACCAAATTTACTCCTTGCTCATCAAAGTAGCTTAGAGCGTCAATTATCAAGTCCTTTAATATTGTAACCGATTTAGGCAAAGATAAGATATCAACAATTACTCCGGTTGGATATTTTGGTTCAATGTTGTTCACAGCCAACACGGTATAACCTTTGATTGTCCCATTTTTTTCAATTACTTTTACTGTGTATTTTCCTCCTCTGGAATCACAATATCTCCAATTCAGATAATCTTGGTTCCTTAGAAGAATAAATTTATAATATTTCTTGATTTGTTCCCAGAATTTATCCGCTCTTTCGTCAAATCTTTTTAATTCATATGCTTCATTTTTAGATTCATATTTAT
>JAEOSP010000289.1 GCA_016840305.1 Candidatus Hodarchaeota archaeon | reverse complement strand
CCCTAGCTATGGATGATCCAGAAGTCAAACAAATAGCTATTGCTATAGAAGAATTTACAAATACGGAAAACGAAGGATATAGAGGAATTTCAAGTGATAACTTCATCATTGCTACCTCAACAACACTTTATTCTAAGATTTCTTCTGAACTTGAAATGATGACCCAAATGACTTCATTCTTACAGATCTATGTGAATTTCGGTTTGATTATTGGAGCGGTCGGAATGGCAGTCATTTCAGTTCGAAATGTTGCGGAGCGAAAACGTGAGATCGGAATGATGAGAGCTATTGGTTTTCCACGACTTCAGGTGATGCTAGCAGCTCTCCTGGAACTATTAGTCCTTGGATTCATCGGATTGATTATTGGTGTGGTTAATGGATTACTCATTAATTTGGGATTTGCTAATATGCTAGATGTTCCTGTTATTATTCCTTGGGATACGATTTTTGCGTATTTATCATTTATCACGTTCATTGGATTACTTGCAGGAGCAATACCAGGTTGGGTTGCATCAAGAATCCCTGCTGCTGAAGCACTGAGGTATGTTGGTTAAAGGAGACGATAAAATGGCACAGACTAAAATAATGACAATTGATGGTATTCGCTTTCACATTGAAGACGATACACTACCAATTTTGGATATCAAAGGTTTACACAAACGATACAATGAAGGAAAGTCGAATGAAGTTCACGCTCTCCGAGGAGTTGACCTTGAGGTTAAAAGAGGTGATATGATGGCGATAATGGGTGCTAGTGGTTGTGGGAAAACAACACTACTAAACATGATAGGTCATCTTGATCACAACTCGGGCGGTGAAATTATTATTGATCAAATCGATACAAATAAGCTATCGGATGCTGAAATGACAGATTTTCGACGAGATAACATAGGATTCATCTTTCAACTATTCAATTTGTTTCCTTTCCTTACGGCGGTTGAAAATGTCGAAACACCACTTCTTCTGAAAGATATTAACCCTAGCATTGCTAGAGAACAAGCTAAAATGCTTTTAAGGGATTTAGGAATGGGCGATCGTCTTTATCATAGCCCCTTGGAGTTATCAGGTGGACAGCAACAGCGGGTTGCAGTTGCACGTGCCTTGATAAACGAACCTGCCATTATTTTGGGTGATGAACCAACAGGCGATCTTGACAGTACAACTAGCGCAGAAGTTATGACTCTTTTCCGGAGAATTAATAAATTAAACAAGCAAACGTTTGTTTTGGTTACGCACAACAGATGGATTGCTGAAAGATGTGACTATATAGTTCATATGGTGGATGGTAAAATAGACCGTGTTGAAAATGGACCATTCTCGGAGGTATAATAAATGAAAGTATATACAGCCGCTCTAATTGACAAACCCCAAAGGACTCAGAATTTGAGTCTAAGAGAAAAAATTGCTTCTGATTTGAAAAAGGCATTGAATGTTTCAAATAAGTCTATACTAAGCCAAGAACTGAATTCATTCATTTTCGTCTCAGGCAAAAAGCAGAATGGTTCTTATGATCCTAACTTAGTTTCAAAAATTGAAAAAGGTAAGGCCTTCAAACGATTTTCAAAGTACAATAAAGACAATGAATCACGATTTAGAAATTATTTGAACAATAATCAGGAACTCCAAGAAACTTCTCAAATCGTTAAGAATTTTATCAAGGAAATCGAATCTAGTCTGCCAAAGCAGCTTGATAAGAAATTAGGTAAAATCAACATCGATTTACCGAAGATTTTTTGTGAATTAAGCATGAAGAGCTATGTTGCATTATGGGATTTTGAGGAAAATCAGGAATATCGGTTTTATTTACCTGGTTTTGACTTTCCAGTCTTCACAGGCAAAACTATCGAGACTTCTATCAATATTGGAAATGCAGTAGATCAACTACTAATAGTGAATTTCTTCATGACTTTTCTGAAACCGACTGTGCAACGATTAGATGAAATGTACAAAGTCCTGAAGAATATGGAGAAAGAATTTTCAAAACAACATTATAAAACGACTGATGAGAGGCTACAAACTAAATTTGAACTCTTCCTTAGAATTTTAATTGCAAAACTAAGTGCCCTTCAAGAGTTAGAAAACTTACTAAGACGGATTTTCAATCTATTCGAAATCCCAAGAATGTCTCTAATGCAATATAACCTTAAGAGTGACTATTTAGATTTCAACACAACCCTTTCTAGAATTTCTGAAGATATTAAACTAGGAAATTCTAAGCTACATGAAGTTGGGGAACTAATCCAACAGTGCCAACACTGCATTCGTGATTATCTTGATGTGGGAATCAATAATATCGAGACCATAAACTCAATTAAGGACTTTCAGGAAGTATTAAAACCAATCAGTGCACTCAGTGTTGATCTATTTGTTGAAGCGGAAATTCTTAAGATCTGGGTAGATTTTTTTGGTGCAGACCTACCTTTCTTTAGTTTTAATGCACATCTACTTAGTGAAACGGAAACAGAAAGGATTCAGATAGATGAGGATGTAATTCTTGCCGTAAGAGGGTTATTCAAAAACTATAACTTGGGTAGGAATACTGTTTATGCAATTAGAGGCTTAAATCTTGATATCAAGGAAGGAGAATTTGTAGCGATTGTAGGAAGTTCGGGTGCTGGTAAAACTACTTTATTAAACTGTATGGCATCACTTGATTCTCCTGATCATGGATCAGTTTTTTTCCGTGGTAAAGATCTTCATCGTATGAAAGATTCTGAAAAATCGGACGTTCGACTGCATGAAATGGGTTTCATCTTTCAATCTTACGCTCTCTTACCTCATTTTAATACTCGGGAAAATGTAGCACTTCCAGCAGATTTAGCTGGTAATTTGAGTAAGGATCTGAAAAAACGCATTGAAGATCTTCTTTCAGGAGTCGGTATTGACCAACAAGCAAAACAATTTCCTGCTCAGCTAAGCGGGGGTCAGATGCAACGAGTTGCCATTGCACGGGCTTTAACAAACGCTCCCTCAATTATTTTTGCTGATGAACCAACAGGCGATCTTGATTCAACTACTGGTCATCAAGTAATGGCACTTCTACGAAAATTCCATCAGGAAACAGGAACTACTGTTGTAATCATCACCCATGAGGCAGATATTGCTGCGTATGCTCAAAGACAGATACTCATGGAAGATGGTATAGTTACAAAAAGATGAAGACAAAGGAATAATTCTCTAAACGAAATCTTGTCTTTATCCCTTCTCCCTTTTTCTTTAATTTTTCTTACTCGAATTGTTTATATTTTTAATAAATAAGCAAGCATTATCAATTTACTTTCGATTAACCTGCTTTTTCTGAGGAGTAGGCAGGTTATTTTTGAGAGGAAGTCATTTTTATGGCATCAGAAGAAAAACTACTAGGGATTATCGGACATTCGGGAAAATTAGAGAATTTAGTGACACAACTAGAGACAAACTTAGAAGTGGGACTCACCTCTGATGAAGCAAGTAAAAGGAGGGAACAATATGGAGAAAATAGTATTCCAAAACCTAAACAAAGTTTCTGGAAGGTATATCTTGCACCTCTAATGAATACTCTGATCGTCATTTATTTATTAATGACTTTCTTGATCCTCATTCTTGCAATTATTTACATGTTGTTTATCGATCCTTCTGATACTAGCATCTGGTTAACTGCAATTCAGTGGCTACTAATAGTCGGTGCGAATTTTCTTATTGCAATTATTCAACAGCAACGAGCTTCGAAGCAAATTGAAGCTCTCCACAAAATGTCAGCACCTACTGCCAGGGTAATACGTGATGGTAAAGAGATTGAAATCGCTACTGAGGATGTTGTACCAGGTGACATTCTAATTCTAGCTCAAGGGGACAAAATTCCTGCTGATTCAAGAATAATAAAATCTAGCTCCTTTAGAGTCAATGAGAGTTCTCTAACTGGCGAAAGTGTCCCTGCTACTAAATTAGAATCTGGTAAAAAATCCCTTAAGGCAGATACTCCTATTGGTGAGAGAAAAAACATGGTTTACACTGGCACATTTGTTACAATGGGTAGTAGTAGACTTCTGGTGGTTAATACAGGCGAGCGAACTGAATTTGGCAAAATCAGTCTTGAACTTGCGGAGTTAAATACTGGGGATATACCTATTCGTCAGAAAGTTAATGTTATTGGAAATTATCTAGCAGGGGGTGTGGTTATTGTTTTTAGTTTATTATTAATATATCAGGCAACCATTATTCTTGACCAAATAGAAAATGGTCTTATTGATCCAAGCAACCCAATACAATTGCTTGGTGTTATAATTTTTAGTCTAAGTAATCTGATCATTAAAGCTATGTCAGTTGTTCCTATAAATATTCCATTGTTGACAACTATTATTTTAATTACTGGTGTTCTAGCAATGGCTAAACGTAATGTAATTATAAGAAATTTAGCTGCCATAGAGAGTTTAGGAAGAATTTCCATTCTTTGTTCTGATAAAACTGGTACAATCACTGCTGGTCAAATGACCGTTAAAGGAATATGGGATGCAACTGTAAATAAACATTATTACGTAACTGGATTGGGATATACTCCAGATGGGCATATTTCTGAAATTCCAGAAGGTCAAGCAAAAATAACAGAAAATGAAGCAACAGCACTTGATACGGTTTCTCCTGAAATGGACTCATCTTTGGGTTTAATTATTGCTTCAGGAATGTTGAATAATGACTCAAAAATAAATGAGGAGTGGTTGGGGGATCAAAAAATCTATATTGGAACTGGATCACCTACAGAATCTGCACTAATGGCTCTTTTCAATAAAAGTGGTTTTTCTGAATCCACAATAAACAAAGAATACAAACAAAAACGGGAGTTCCCCTTCGACTCTGCACTAAAAAGAATGAGTAAAGTGTACAAAAAAGATAAAAAAAATTTTGTTTTTTGTAAAGGAGCAACAGAAGTAATTCTCCCTCTGTGTTCGGCTATTGGATATGGAGAAAAGAATCAACGCCCAATTACTGATGCTGATAGGAAGAACATCTTATCTGAAATGGATAAAGTGGCCAGTCAAGGTTTTCGAGTATTATCACTGACATATAGAGTATTGAGTAAGCTTCCTCCAAAAGATGACGATGAGCGTAAAACGATTGAATCCGATCTTTGCTATTTAGGTTTTGTTCAAGTTTTAGATCCACCTAGAGATCGTGTAGACATTTCAGTGGTAGAAGCTCGTAATGCGGGAATTACAGCTATAATGATAACAGGTGATTCACCAGTAACTGCATCCTCAATAGCGGGTGATATTGGATTAATAAATAGCATGGATCATCAAACCCATGAAGGAAAAATGGCTGCTCTTCTTAATGACCCTGATTTCGAGAAAACAAGAGTCTTTGCTCGTGTAGCCCCTCAGGATAAACAAACGATAATACAACGTTATCAGAACCAACGAAGGGTAGTCGCAATGACTGGGGATGGTGTAAATGATGCCCTTGCTCTCAGTATGGCTGATGCAGGAATTGCCATGGGTATTGCTGGAACAGAGGTTTCAAAACAAGCAGCTGATATTGTAATTGCTGACGATTCGTTTAATTCGATAGTAACTGGCATCCGTGAAGGTCGTGCTTTGTTCCTACGGATTCGTGTAATTATTTTCTTCTTCATTGCTATCAATTTGGCTGAAGCAGCTACCTACATTGGTGCTTCATTCATATCTGGTTTTATACCTGGTTTTGAACTAATGGATCACCTACAACGAGCTTATATCTTTGGTATTGCACATACAATTCCGCCGTTAGCTTTAATTTTGGATAAAATTCCTAGAGATATAATGAATCGTACCCCTATTGATTCAGCAGGCATATTTAATAAGAAACTTGCTCTTTCTTTGATTGCAACAGTAATTAGTTTATCAGCAGTTATCTATATCATCTATTTCTCAACATTTTTCAATTTTATTCAAGTAAATTCAGTTAACCAACAATTCTATATACCAATATTTCATGATAATCCTGGAGTATCAGAAATCAACTTACGTCCCCTTAGCTGGAATCATGCCAAAGCCCGTACGATGATGCATACAGTTTTGTATTTGACTATTCCTTTAATTATACTTTCCGTCAGAAGAATCGATAAATCATTCATTAAGGCAATCCGAGAAGATTCCTATTGGGTAACATATGTATTAGCCTTCGGTGCGTTACCAATACATCTAATTCTAATGTATATCCCATCCATACAGTCATTGGTAACAGGAATAATCGATATTGACATTATTGGCCTTTCCATAGGTGATTGGGGAATTTGTTTAGTCGGTGCACTCATTCCAGTTCTCGTAATAGAAACAGCTAAATGGATTAATAGGTTAAGGGGCGAATATTACTAACTTAAAACCGTATGCTTAGAAAGTAGTTTTAGGGCCAATACTTACCTTCTTCATAGTTAAAATATCTAACCCTAAAATACGATCTTTGGAAAAAAGGTGAGATGTGAACCATAAAACCTTGTTTTAAGAAATTGTAAAAAAGATAATTGCCAGATACGCAATCCTGAGCTATCTCAACGCTCTTCTTTGGTGTATTTTCCGGTTCTATAATTGTCCCAGAGTAATTTAGGTATGACATAATTACATGGAGCGGAGTGGTTGTTTTTGACATTCTTTACTACCTCTGTAACAAGGTTAATTTTAATCAAATTGTTGGGTGTTAAGGTTATTATAACTGCTAAAAATTCAGTCAATTATATTCACATGAGGTCATCAACTAGCTCGTTACCGTAACTAGTCTCCATCGTGATGGATGTAACCTTACATCCTCTATCCTGTCAGCGGTTTCCCCATGGGAAGAAGCGTTCAGGAATGCTTTTTCATGATGTTGTAAGTACGATACATATCAGCATTTATTTATCCTCAGTTGAGGGAGAAAAATCAAATTAATTTTGATTGGAAAGTGAGGTTAGAGGTTCCATCGTTGGGTTCGGTGTTCTTATATATCACTATTCATAGGATATCTTAATTATAATTTGAAAACCCTTGAGAATTTTTAAAATTAGTTTGTAATACCTGGAAATAGTTCTTCAAGTTTTTTATAGTGTTCCGCCATTGATTGACCAATCATATTCCGGATCAAGGGGATTCCTTTCTTTGTCCCTAATATTATAGCTGATTTTAGTTGGTTATCTTTATGGAATAGTTTAATATACTGCCAAGGATCCTGTGTACTATATTTCATTGTGCTATGACTAGGTAGATCTTTTTTATACTCTATTGAAGTCAAATAAAGATCAGCTACCTTCAATGTTGTCGAAATTTGTGATCCGTGGTATTCTTCACTCCTCGGGTTTATCATATTATGAGCTGCGATGCGCGCTTGCTCTGTTGTAGGAGGAATTATTCCATATATTCGCCCATTGTGTTCCGCAACATCCCCAACAGCATATATACTACTATCAGATGTTTCAAGATAATTATTTACAATAATTCCTTTGTTAACGTCCAATCCTGCCTCTTTTGCGAGATTAATACGAGGTTTAATTCCTGTACATGTCAGTACCAGATCAGCAGTAATCATGTGTCCATCTGTTAACTGAATACCTTCCACTTTAGATTTTCCTAGTATTTTTTTGACCTGTGCACTGGTTATAGTGTCTACCCCGTATTTCTTGAGTAATTGAGTAAAAATTTCACTCCCTTCTGGATCAAGCTGATATGGAAGCAAATATGGATAGAATTCTATTATTGTTGTCTTATTCCCTCTTTTTGCGCATGCAATAGCATTTTCTATACCTAGCAATCCTCCGCCGATTATAACAACAGATTGACTTTGTTCAAGCGAACTACGTATAGTTACTGCATCACTTAATGATCTAAGAGTATAAGCATCCTTCAGATCAAGTCCAGGAATCGGAGGACATGCACACTCCGCACCAAGTGCAAGTAGTAAAATATCGTAAGAAAATTCATTGTTTTCTGATATGATCTTTTTCTTATCTCTGTTAATGGCTATTATTTTCTCATTGGTATGCAATTGAATATTAGAATCTCTATACCATTCCTCATTGTAAACCACTAATTTTTCTGCACTAAGAGAAATATCTCCTAGAAAATTTGGCAGTTTAGGTTTTGGGTAATAGCCGTAACCTTCGATAGAAAAGATCATGATTTGAGATTCAGGAGGTGCTATTTTTAGTAGTTCTCTTGCTGCTGTTACTCCGCCTATACCATTGCCAACTACTATATAAGTACGCATTGTGATCTGTTGAGGAACTGACAATTTTAAACGCTCGTGTTACAATAGAAACCTGTAATTATAAACAATGACTTAATTTTTTCTTACATCTTATAAAAAAAACATACCTCTGAGTCTTAATAATTTCTTTACAAAGATTCTGACCCCTATATCAAGTTTTTGGCCTATTATTATCCCTTATTCCAATTCTTTCCGTATTAACTCAAGTGTTGCTTTTAAAATTAATTCTGGAGTTAATTTGACTTTTTCGAGAGCAATTCTTTCTAGTTGAACTCGATCAATGATACCTAGAAGAGTCAAGAATAGATAATGAATCAATTGGTCACGATTAAGAATTTGATGATTTATTGTTCCGTCTTTTTGTCCATTTGCAATGACAACTTGCCAGTTTTTTTCAAATTTTCGCATAGCTGCTAAATAATTTGCTAATTGTAACGAATCTGGGTCTTCTACCTCTTTTCCCTCGTTTGGTTTTTCCAATATTATATGTGCTGGTGTTTTAGCGTTTTTATTTAAAATGAGATATTTTCTGGTGATTTCATTCATTAAAGGTTCTTTTAACTGGGTTTCTAAGATGTTCTTACTTAGTGATAATAGCTGCTTAAGGCCTGTTTCTTCTGAATTAATTAGTCCTTCTTGGGTTTCTGTTATAATTTGAAGTTCTTTCACTCCAATTTCAAAATATATATCTTCTTTACTCTTAAAATGATTGTATAAAGTTGTACGACTTAAATCAGCTCTCTCAGATATCTCTTCCATTTTTATTGCATCAAAATCTTTTTCTTTAAACAAGCTTTTTGCCGATTCAAGTAAAGTTTCTCTTGTTTTTTGTGTTTTTCTTTCTCTACGTGACAAACTACTATTCTTCATATTAAAATCCTTCTCTTTGGATTTATTCATGAAACTTCGCCAATTTTGTAATATATACGTATATTTATATGTCTTTACATAATGTATATTATTTTACAAACTGACATAAAATTTATATAGGTTTACATCAAGTCTGTTAATTGACACTTTGTCAACTATCTATGTCCCGAAGGATAAATGAAGCAAAATGGCTACATCAGTTAAGGTATTTTCGATATTTTAAGTTATAAATTCTTTAAAGGCGATAATAATGAGTAAAGAAGCAGGTCCTAATTGGGCTTTTAAGATAATGACATTAATACATGATAATCCATTAAGAAGAAAATTTTCGAATGCAGTTTCTACGTTAAAAAATGCAGGTCTTAAGTCGGGTCAAACAGTCTTGGAAATTGGATGTGGACCTGGTTTTTTCACTATTCCAGCAGCGAAAATACTTGGTGAAAAAGGAATATTATACGCTCTTGACGTTCATCCTTTAGCTATAAAGAGCGTTACAAGAAAAATTCAGAAAGCGAACGTCACAAATGTCAAACTTGTATTAGAAAATGCAACAAATACCAGTTTCTCGGACAATCATTTTGACTTAGCTTTTCTCTTTGGAGTACCTAGAATGATTAAAAATTCGCAATTTTTCAGTACTCTTTTAGAGGAACTATACCGAATTATCAAACCAAAAGGAATTTTATCAATTAAAACAAGGAACAAAGAAATAGTATCTGAGGTTGAAAGGAATGGATTCATTCATCAAAAGGTGAAAGATGGAATACTAATATTCATTAAATCATAAAAAGGTTTTAAGAAGTTATTAATTGGATCAGTAGAAGCGCAGATTTGTCTTTTTTTATAAAAAAGGAAAAGGGGTGAGACCCCTTTGAATTTAAACCGAGAGTTTTTCTTCTGATCGCCATAGACCATGAAGGTTGCAGAAAGAAAAAGCAATTAGTGTTCCTGGTTTTTGAGTTTTTAAAGCAAAAATTGCTTTTGGTTCAGTATACACAGTTGAAGTATCTGGACCACTTGCAGATTCTCCATGAGCAGAAAACTCTACTCTTCCGACTTGGAGTGGAAACTTCTCTCCCTCTGGGACAAAGAAGAGAGAAATCCAGCTAATATGATGATTAGTTTGATTAGGATGGGCAATTTCTTTGCCTACCATGACCTTGATATAAGTAAAATCTGTATCTTCCTTCTCTTTTATCTTAATAAGTGGCGAATGCTTTTCTGATTTCCAATCCGCTGATTGAAATAGTTCATTAAAATCCATTTAATTTCACATCTCTTGTCTTTTATGTCCTTAACAGAACACCCTAACTTCTCCCTCATCCTTTATTAAATCTTCTTCTGTGAATTCCATTTAAATTTTAATATTACGATTACTCACTCGTTCGGTATTTAATAAATGATCCAAGACTGTTTCTTCTAATAGTTCCAAAATAAAAAAAAAGAGAAGAGATTGGGGTCTTCTAGAAAGGAGATTAAACCAGGTGGTCTTTAGCTGGTATTCGTTTCCTTAAAACAATGAAATAGAAAACAAGAGTCAGAATAGTACCTATAAGTGCTTCAGGTAGAATTTCGGTAAATGTACGTTGATCCAATATGAGACTGATGAAATCAAAATAACCAAAGGGGGAAAGAAAACGTAACCAAGTAAAATCACTACCAGGTAGAAAGGCAATGAATATTACTAGTACAAAAAACACATAACCGATCACTAAGGTTTTCAAAGTATGTTTAAAAGGAACAAGAAGCGTAAGGGATAGAAAGAATACGAAGATAACACAGTAACCCCAAATGAATACAACATAACTTGCTAACGTGAGAGTGAGATCCGAGAAAATTCCACGAACTCCTTGCATAAAGAAGAGCGTCACCATACTAATAAAAACCACGATGATGAAGTAAAGAAGGGCTGCGATAGTTCGTTCTAGGAAGATTTTTGACCCAGTCTTTGGAAAAGTCCATGTGATCTCAGCATAATTTTTTTTATGGTCACGCATGATAATATCGTAAATAACGATGAGAATAAACGGAGCCAAGACCATCCACGCGAAACTGAAGATTTCAAACGCAAGATAAGTTTCCAAATTTATCGGAAGATCCATAAGACTATTCCCAAAAAGCAATGCCTGCATGAAAGGCATATTGAAGCTTCTCAAGAGTTCAGCAATCTCTTCTTCCTGGTACATTGACATAACATATAAGGAATAGAATACCATAAAACCAAGAAAAATTGTGAAGACATTTGCGCTGGAATGCAACTGATCCCGAACTGCAGGGAATCTCCAGCCTATTCTCCCTAGTAATTTGTCCACTGGAGCACGAATGCGAGATAAAACTCCAGATAACTTTTTTTGATCGATTTCCTCTGATTCTTCCGCTATTGTTTGCTGTTGGACTCCTTTTTCCAGAAAATCCTTTCTATACAATAAAATGATAGACAAGACTATTAAGAAGACAACAAGAATAAGAATTGTTAGAATAAACCCTTCATTCCAAGTCCCCAATAAGCTATTGTTTACAACCTCTGCTTGAGAAAATAAACTTAATTGACGAAGGAAACCAAGTTCTTCTATTTGATTAGTCGTTAAATCCACAATAATAGAGAAAACAATATATAATCCACCAATTGCATACCCCGTATTTTTAGAAAAATTAATAGTACATCCAAAAGCTGTAAGAAATACAATGGCTGTCACAAGTAAAAGCGCAAGAGCAAAACAGATAGTGATATTTGGTACTGCATCCCAAGCGTTATTAATGTAGAGAAAACCAAGCGATACAAGATAGCTCGGAAGTGCAATTAAACCTATCAAAACAATATTAACGAATGAATTTTCTAAGAAAGATTTTGTTAGAGATTTTGGTGTCGAAAAAAGAATTTCTTTGCCATCCTTTTCGTTGATAGGTAACAAGTTACTTCCAAGAAATATGCCTACAATAGGTAGATACAAAGATAAACCAAAACCACAGAAAAATATTAGCCAAAGAGAGAATCCAGGATTTTCAGTAGGAAAGTCACCGAGGAATGACATGAGCTGGATGAACTCTATTAGAGCCTCTTCTCCTGGATAAAACATAGACATAGCAAATATTAACGCAACATAAAGGAAGATTGCTAGTCCGACCACGGTTCGATGTCGAAAACTATGAAGATAGAACCGCTTAACTACCTTAGATATACTCATGTAGTTCCCTCTTGACTTTTTTTGTAGAATTTTAAGAAGTAATCCTCAAGACTAGCGGGAGGAAATACAATTTCTTCAGGTTCCATTGGGATTAGAGCCTCAAGATATTCGACGATGGAATCGGTCTGGCGTACAAGAATACGTGCACGATTGTTATCCAATTCTAGCAGATTATCTCCTAGTAATTGAAGCTGATCTCTGTCCGGTTTACGAAGGGTTACTTCAAGGATCCTTGAAACTTCTTTGTTCAGACTATCTACATCCAATACACTCATTAAATGACCATCTTTCACAATTCCAACGCGATCACATATGCGTTGTACCTCAGCAAGGTTGTGGCTACTGAAAAAAATTGTTTTACCTTGATTCTTAGCTTCAAGAATGAGATTATATGTTTCCTGTTGGAGAAGAGGATCAAGGCCAGAAGTGGGTTCATCAAGGATCAGTACATCAGGATCATGCATAAAAGCAGCTATAATACTGATCTTCTGCTTATTTCCTTTGGATAATTCACCAATTTTTTTTTTCACAGGAAGATCAAAAAGAGTGATTAGTTCTTTTCGATGAGGACTTGGAGAACCACGCATGCTTTCGACATACGTTAAGAAATCATTTACTGTGTAATTTTCAGGAAGAAGTCCTGCCTCTGGAATGTACCCAATTTTTTCACGAAGCTCAGGATTTGATCGTTCCACTTTACCATCATTGATCCAAATTTCTCCCGTAGTAGGAAGGAGAATATTCATCATACAGCGTATGGTAGTGGATTTTCCTGCACCATTAGGCCCTAAAAAGCCAAATATTTCCCCACTGAGGATTTCAAGATTCAAATTCTCAATACCACAGGTTTTACCATAGTATTTGGTTAAATTTTTTATTTTTATTTTTGTCTTTGCCATTTTTACAAACCTCAACTCGAAATACCTTTTAATATTTGCGTAACTTGTGCACTTTATAAATTTTCCCATTTTGGAAAATTTGGAAAATATAAATACTTTTTATTAAAACAGGATAGCTTCTTAATTTGACGGACAATGGCAGAAACTGAACCAAATTCCTCTGAAAAGAAGTTACTGGAATTTAAAAATAATATTGTCAAACTTTTTGAGGAACTTTGGGCTTTAAGAGGAAATGACCCCATTGCGGGACGATTGTATGCGTTTATTATCCTAAGTGAAAAACCATTAACACAAAGAGAGTTAGAAAAGGTATCTGGTTATTCTCGGGGTCAGGTTTCAAAAACGTTAAAATTTCTCGAACATGCTCTTCTGATCACTAAAAGCCGACAAACAGGTTCTCGAGAAAAATTATATCATGTTGGATCCGAATCTTTTCTTAAGACATTTTCAGAGAGGATGAAAACTGGTTTGGTTTTTATTCGACAAAAACTATCATTATTAGATGATGGAATTACCGCATGGAAAGAGCTACCAAGATCAATCCAAGATTCAGTTGAAGCTCAACGAATTAGGGATGTTGGGATGATGTTTCGCACTTATTACACTTTTTATTTAGGCACCATGGATGAAGTGATCGAAAAAGTGGAGAATGAGGTCAAAAAATTAGAAAAGGAACTTAAATCAAAGATATAAAGCAGAATTTAATATTTAGAACGAAAGTTTTTCATTCGCTTCTAATAAACGAGAAAGATCATTTATAATTCGAGATTGACACAGAATCTTCGTT
>JAEOSP010000288.1 GCA_016840305.1 Candidatus Hodarchaeota archaeon | reverse complement strand
ATCTACTCCTTCCCCAGCACAGAGTAATTGTAACAATTTTAAGTTTGGCTTTTTCTTCATTAGACTATCCATGAGCCTCTATTTTTGAAACTTCGTCTGAGTTAAAAAATTTTAGCTTTGTATATCTCCATGACTATTCCGTTTTTGATCTTGATTCTGAGGTTATTATTCGATAACGGCTATATCAGAATTTCCTCCTCGCTAATCCTGAAAATTCTGGCTTATCTTTAGCTATTTGATTTATTCATTTAAAGCAAATGCAAATTTTATCAGGAATAATTTTGTAAAACTGACAAACTTAACATTGCTCCGAATTTTTTTTGGATACGTTTTGTATTCAGAAAAAAATATGAAGCAAGGTGTTCATTTATTTAACTATTATCAACCCTTGTTTAGTAATTTTTAATTTGTAAATATTAGCTCAAACAACTTTAAAACAAAACCAATATAATCCGTAATAAATTAAATAATGGTGAAAAATGGTGAAAGAAATTCCCAAGATCCTCTTAATTGGATGCACAACGCTTTTTCTTTTATTTTCTACTTTCATCTTCCCAAATTTCAACAGTAACAACAACCACAAATTCAGCAACAGCTATAGGTTGGATTTCCTTACTACTAACTCTTACACTTGTACTTATCCCCTCACGACGACAAGAAAAAAAGAACCGTAAATGAACCAGTTGGATTCCAGATAGAAACGACGAAAGGATTTATAGATTACCTTTCTGGAAAAAAGATAAAGGCCTTGAGATAATAATCCTACAAAATAAGTCTTAAATATTAGTTAATAGCCTGTTGTGTTTGAACAATGTCTCGAAACAGTACAAGCTTTACAGATCGAATACGCTCATCCATCAAGCGTATTGTTGATCAGGAAGTCGATAGTTTTTATAAGTATGAAAAAGAGTATAAAATCTCGTCACACCCCATTAAACGTACATTTTCTACCGTTTCTCGGCTAAATAAGTTACATGGTGGTCGAATTGCGATTGTTGAGATTGCACTGGAGGCAAATCTTTCAGAAGCAGAAATAATTCTAATCATTCAAGAGTTAACCAGACAAAGGCTTTTTGATGGTGTAATTGAAGATAATCATTTGATCCTAAGACAAGATTCATATCTATGTCAAATTGATCAAACACCTCATTCAATCTTTGAATTACACTTTCAATGTATTAGATGTCTTCGATTCATTTGTAGTTCTTGTTTTCAGAGTGCTCAAAGTGATATCTGCCCTTTCTGCAAAGGAGAGCTTATTCCAGTTCCCCGTATCTTCAAAAAGGAGGACGTAAGTTCCGTTGTCGATCCTAAAATCGCAAAATCATCTATAGCTGATTATTATAGGGAAAAAAGAACGAAAATTTCCCATAAAGGTATAAAAGCTGTTTCTACTGACATCGTTGAAGATTTAAAAACTCTTAATAAACGCCGATGGTCTCTCAATACGTTAAAAGATAATACCAAGACATTTCTTGACTATAGAAAGCAGGAGAGAGCCGTTGAAAAACATAAAAAGGCAATCAAAGACACTATTGTAATGATTCACGAGATCGAAGGAGAAAAACAAATCTCATTACAACGCATAGCAAAAATCACTAAACTAGAAATTCCTCTTGTAAATACAATATTAAGTCATTTGATAGAACAACAATTAATCCAAGGTTTTTTAGAAACATCAGGTACGTTTGATACAGTATTAGATGACTATTTAATACTAGGTTCAGATAAAATTACTTGTCATATCCATGAGGGAGAAATATCAATTTCTACCCCACATTTACAATGCATCCAATGCTTTCGGATAGTTTGTGCTGATTGCTACTCGTCAATTGAAGCTGGTGGTATGAGTAATTGCATTTTTTGTGGAGGAGAAATGCAGTCACAAACTCCATGATTACGAATCAAATCAAGATTTATTCTAAATACAAGTTATTTGATGAATCATAAACTTTATTTTACAATCCTCTTTAACCGTTAACAGACAAAAGAAAAAAAATGAATAAGTTTTACTCGAGATTGTTATTAGCAACTATCTTTATCAACAATTAATGAAGAAACTAGATGGAAGATTATAAATGACCATAAGAACTGAAGATAATCCCCTCTATCTGAAACTAGGCAAGAAATATCCCAAGAAATTTGTCAATCAGAGGAGTATATTTCAGCAGATACATCGGGGTGACAGAATTTTCGTACATACTGGATGTGGAGAGCCCCAATATCTAATGAATGAATTAGCGAAATATCTGAATGAACATCCTAAAGCTTTCTTTGACACCGAAGTTCTATCTTGGTATAATCTGGGTGTAACTCCTTACACTGAGAAAGCTTTTAAGATAAATTTTAGGCATAATTCGTTCTTTGTATCAAATCCTACCCGAGAAGCAGTTAATACAGGATTATCGGATTATACACCGATTTTTCTTTCAAATACACCTAGTCTGTTTCAAGAAGGCCTTGTACCAATAGATGTTGCAATAATTCAGGTAACACCACCTGATAAACATGGGTACGTTAATTTGGGGGTATCAGTTGATATCGTTAAATCAGCAGTTGAGAATGCAGATTGTGTAATAGCTCAGATGAATTCGGGGGTTCCCCGAGTTCATGGAGACGGCTTCATTCCTATTGAAGATATTGATTATTTCCTACCTTATGATGAACCTATTCTAGAATATAACCAAGAACCTACTTCAGATGAAGTAGCAGATAAAATAGGCCAATACGTATCACGCTTGATTCAAACTGGTGATACAATACAAGTGGGGTATGGTTCGATCCCAAATTCGATTATGGACAATTTAATAGATAAAAAACATCTTGGGGTTCATACTGAGCTTGTCAGTGACGGACTTGTGAAACTCATGGATCAAGGTATAATAGATAACTCTAAAAAGACACTTAATATAGGGAAATCAGTGGCCTCATTCTGTATGGGAAAACAGTCAACATATGATTTTATACACGATAATCCCTCAATAGAGTTCAAAAGAATTGATTATACAAATAACCCTCTCGTAATAGCTCGTAATGAAAATATGACTGCAATAAATAGTGCGCTGGAATTAGATCTAACAGGACAAGCTTCGTCTGAGTCTATTGGAAAAATCTTTTATTCGGGAATTGGAGGACAAGCAGACTTCATGAGGGGAGCTCTTCTTTCTAAGGGAGGTAAATCAATTTTAGCAATCCAATCCACCGCGGATCAAGGTAAAACGTCTCGAATAGTTCCTTTTTTAAGTGAAGGTGCCGGAGTAACACTAAATCGTGGTGACATCCATTATGTTGTGACAGAGTATGGTATTGCATACTTGCATGGAAAGAATATTCGTGAAAGATCCATGCATTTAATTAGTATTGCTCATCCCCGTTTTCGTGCTTGGCTTATTAAAGAAGCAAAAAAGAATAATTTGATATATAAAGACCAATCATACATTCCTGGTAAGAAAGGTGAATACCCAGAACATCTTGAAACATGGAGGACGACTTCAGGGGGAATAGAGGTACTTCTCAGACCAGTTAAGATAAGCGATGAACCATTACTCAAAGATTTCTTCTATGATTTAAGTGATCAATCATTATATCGTCGTTTCATGAGTGTACGAAAAGATATTCCTCATTCTAAATTGCAAGAGTTTTCGGTAATAGATTTTTCCAACGAGATGGTTATAGTTGCAACGATCATAAAAAGTCATCAAGTTGAGGAGATTGTTGGTGTTGGTCAATACGGTATCGATAAGAATTCCCATACTGCAGAAGCTGCTTTTGCAGTTAAAGATCATTACCATCGAAAAGGTCTAGGTACAGAACTGCTAAAATATCTAACTTTTTTAGCAAAATCTGCTGGATTATTAGGGTTTACTGCTGAAGTCTTATTTGAAAACCGGGGTATGTTATTATTATTTGAAAAATTATTCCCCAAACTTGAAAAACACCTAACTGAAGGAGTCTTTGAACTTCGTATGTCTTTCTAAATTCAATAAAATCTTATAAAATCGTCAGATATTCAGTGAATTGTGCCATCTAACCTTGCTGGAGAACAAGTGTTGCAGAAAAATAAACCTTTTCCTGAAATAAAGTATTTATTTGAGCCAAGATCAGTAGCAATTATTGGAGCATCAAGTAATTCGCGAAAAATTGGTTTTAAAGTTGTTGACAACATTATTGCTTCAAATTATTCTGGAAAAATTTATCCAGTTAATCATAAGGGAGGTGAAATACTAGGATGTACTGTTTATGAGTCTATTAGTGCAATAGATGGAGATATTGATCTAGCGACAATTTGCATTCCAGCAAAATATGTATTCGACGCTATAAGAGAATGCGCTTTAAAAAATACAAAATTTATAAGTATAATAACCTCAGGTTTTTCAGAAATCGGAAATATCGAGGAAGAGCAGAAGATAGTCGATTTTGCACATCAGAACGGGATGAGGGTTCTAGGTCCAAATATTTTCGGAATATACTCCGCAAAATCCCCTATTAATGCCACTTTTGGTAATAAATATATTACAGATGGGTCCGTTGCGATTGTAACTCAATCAGGGGCTCTTGGCGTTGCTATGATTGGAAAAACAGATACTGAGGGTATAGGATTATCTGCAATTGTAAGTGTTGGTAATAAATCAGATATTGATGAAGCAGATTTAATAGATTATTTTGTCACCGATGAAAAAACAAAGGTTATTCTATTATACATTGAGGGTTTAAAAGACGGTGACAAATTAACTGAAGTTTTACGAAGAGCTACAAGGATGAAACCAGTAATCATAATAAAATCTGGTCGATCGAAAAGGGGTGCAATGGCTGCAGCTTCACATACTGGATCCCTTGCTGGAGCGGACAATGTTTTTAATGACATCGTTTCTACTCAGGTTGGTGCGTTACGGGCGTTATCTGTACAGGAAGCACTGAATTGGGCTAAATTTCTTTCGATTCAGAATGAGCTTCCAAAAGGGGAGAATACGGTTATTGTTACAAATGGTGGGGGAATAGGCGTTCTTTCAACTGATGCTTGCGAGTTATACAATGTTAAACTATACGATAATCGTGAAATTCTTAAAAAGATTTTTGATCCTGTCACTCCCTCATTTGGTTCAACGAAAAATCCAGTAGATATAACTGGCCAAGCTTCCAGCGATTTTTACAAACAAGCCCTTCAAGCAGCACTTGATAGTCCTGATATTCATTCTGTGATTGTTCTTGGTTGTGAAACAGCTATTTTCAACGCAGAAGAGCTAAATAATGTAATTCAAGAAAAATATATTGATAAAAAACCGACGAAACCTGTTGTGTTTTCATTTTTTGGTGGGAAGAAGTTTGAAGAGGGATTAGTCAGTTTAAAATCCAAAGGGATACCAATTTTTCCAGATGTTTACGAAGCCAGTTCATGCTTAGGTGCTTTGTATAAGCATTATCATAATGTAATTTACGCTGATGATCTCATGAAGGAGCATGAGGATCTGAAAATAGATTTACACGCAATTCAGGAAGTAATTGACCTAGTACGCGCTGATAATGATCGAAGATTCTTACTAGTACCCGAAGCACTCCAAGTTATGGATGCTGCGGGTATTCCCACACCAAAAAGCTATGTAGCTAAATCATTAGAGGAAGCAATTCTTTACGCAGAGGAAGTTATCAAGTATCCAGTAGTACTGAAAATTGTTTCAAAGGATATTATTCACAAATCCGATGTAGGAGGTGTAGCTTTAAATATCGAAAACCGCAATGAGTTGATTGATGCTTATGAGGCAATCATGACTTCTGCACGAAAGTATAAACCAGATGCTTTGATAACTGGTGTTGAAGTAGTTACAATGATAAACATGTCCGAAGCAATGGAGACAATTATTGGTGCTCGTATCGATAATGTCTTTGGTCCCACTGTGATGTTTGGACTGGGTGGAATATATGTGGAGGTATTGAAGGACGTTGCTTTTAGAGCAGTTCCTATTACAAGATCAGATGCATTTGAAATGATCAAACAGATACGATCGTACCCATTGTTGTTAGGAGTACGTGGAGAGGAACCAACAGACATTGAAGGCTGTGTAGATGTTTTACTTAGATTAAGTAAAATCATTGAATCATGTCCTGATATTTCTGATATTGAGATTAACCCCGTTTTAGCTTTTGAACAAAATGAAGGAATTCTTGCAGTAGATACACGAATTTTATTAAATCCCCCTAGAAAATGAAGGTAGAAAAGATGAAAAAAATTGTAGTTGCGTCATGTCACGAAGAGAGTGGAAAAACAAGTTTAATAATTGGACTTGCTAAAGCTCTGGAGGAAAGAAACATCTCTTGTGGTTACATGAAACCATTTGGAGACAGATTATTATTTAGGAAAAAAAGATTGTGGGATTTTGACTCGGCGCTGGTTGTAAACACTCTAGGTCTAGAGGCAGTTGCAGAGGATATAACAATAGGATTTGACCATAGTAAACTCCATTTCATGTATGATGAGCAATCAACAAAAGAGAAACTGGTTGAAGTATGCAACAATGTTAGCCAGGATAAAGACATCGTTTTCATTGAAGGAGGAAGAGATCTGGCATTTGGTCACTCTGTATATTTGGATCCTTTAACAATGGTTCGTACTCTTGATGCAGGGTTAATTTTAATTCTCAGTGGTGAAAATATTGAAATCATTGATGATATTACATTTCTTAGGCGGTGCCTTCTTTCAGATGACGTTAACTTTATTGGTGTAATTATTAATCAAGTTAAAGATGTTGAAGAGTTTAAAGACGTACACATGGAAACTTTTAATGAGCTTGAAGTCCCAATACTGGGTATTATTCCCTTTGAAAAGACATTAAGACATTTTACAATGGATTATTTGTATCAAACATTATTTGCAAAAATTATTGCTGGAGAAGGAGGACTAGGTAATGTTGTTCACCGAATTTTTGTGGGTGCAATGAGTGCCGCGCAAGTAGTAACAAAACCCCTTTGGAAATTAGAGAATAAGCTTATCATAACGCCAGGTGATCGTATCGATATGATTACCGCCGCATTAGATTCTAGTACTGCAGGGATCATTCTAACAAATAATTTACTACCTGATGACCCAATTATTCAATCAAAAGCAGATAGCAAGAATATTCCAATATTATTGGTTACACATGATACTTTTGCAACTGCAAAACTTATTGACGATATGGAGATACTTTTCACACCAGATGAGGTTGATAAAATCGATTTACTAAAGGAATTGGTTTTATCTAATGTTGATCTAGATTGTATTCTAAAATAAATACCAAGAATACTAGTCTATTATCATATTCGATCTTAATTCTATTTACGATATGAAATCTATATTCGGTGGTTTCTAAATGGAGAATAAAGATAATTATGTACTTGTTGTCGGTTCTAGTAATATGGACCTAAATATGTACTCGAAAAGATTTCCATCACCAGGAGAAACAGTCACTGGAGGAACTTTTACTCAATCATTTGGAGGAAAAGGGGCTAATCAAGCAGTTGCTTCGATTCGATCAGGGAGCAAAACTGTTTTTATTGGAAAAGTAGGAAATGATAGCTTTGGGAACCAAATGCTTGAGCAGTTAGCAAATGAGGGAATAAATACAGAAGGGGTGATGATAGATACAGAAGCAGCAAGTGGTGTTGCAATGATACTAATAGATTCTAACGGACAAAATATGATTAGTGTTGCACCAGGAGCTAATAAAAGATTGGGACAAGGAGACTTAAAAAACGTTGTTGACTTAATAGAAAATGCAAATGTTGTAATACTACAAATGGAAATACAAATAGAAGTTATCCAAATAATAATTAGTATTTCATCAGAAAAAAGGATAATAAAAATTTTAAATCCTGCTCCATTTAAAGAAATTCCATTAGAGGTATTAAAACAAGTGGATATAATAACTCCAAATGAAAATGAACTCCTTAAACTTTATAGATCACTTGGATTTAATGAATCAAACGAGACTTTGAATGAAAATTTACCAAAAATCACCAATGATCTCCATAGCCGTGGAATAAGAAACATTGTTGTTACATTAGGGAACAAGGGATGTTTTGTTTCTAATGGGAAGACTGGGGAACAAATTCGAATTCCAGCTTTTGATGTGGATGCGATTGATGCTGTAGGAGCCGGTGATTGCTTTAATGGTGTTTTAGCAAGTAGGTTATCTAAGGGGGACAAATTACCAATTGCTGCACAATATGCTAATGTGGCAGCTTCTATTGCAGTTACAAGATCAGGGGCACAAAGTTCTATGCCACATCAGAATGAGATTGAGCAAAAATATGCTAAAATGAATAGATAATTAAAAGACAAAAAACTTTCAACCTTTTTGAGATAGAATTATCAAATACCAATATGGAATGCAGACATGAGTACAGGTTTCACAATCTCGATCAAGATCTTATATCCTTCTGCATTTAAATGAATACCATCCCACCTGAATATATCATGCTTTACACTCCCATCATCATTCAACATCGAATCTACAATATTAATAAAATTAAGATTATCAATAGAGGAACAATACTCCTCGATAAGAAGATTTGCTT
>JAEOSP010000287.1 GCA_016840305.1 Candidatus Hodarchaeota archaeon | reverse complement strand
GTGCTAAAATCGTTGGAGAAACTTTGGGTAACTTTCATCCTCACGGTGATATGGCAGTTTATAATTCATTAGTGAGAATGGGACAAGATTTTTCATTGAGATATCCTCTCATTCATCCTCAAGGAAATTTTGGTTCTATTGATGGAGATCCTCCAGCAGCATATCGTTATACTGAAGCACGTCTTTCCTTGATTTCAAATGAAGTAATCGAAGATATTGATAAAGATACTGTTGAATTCATTCCAAATTTCGATGGTACTACAAAAGAACCTGTTTACATGCCTTCCAAACTTCCAAATATTTTATTGAATGGAACCAAAGGAATCGCTGTAGGAATGGCCACTTCCATGCCTCCTCATAACTTAAGAGAAGTTTGTGATGGGATTATTGCTACTATAGATGATCCAGAGATTTCAATTGAAGAATTAATACAATTTATCAAGGGTCCAGATTTCCCTACAGGAGGAATTATTCACGGTACGAGTGGCATCTATAATGCTTACACTACCGGAATTGGAGCTCTTTCCCTTAGCGGGAGAATTGAAACAGAAATAAAAGGAAAAAATACAAGTTTAATTATCACTGAAATTCCATATTTAGTTAATAAGACCATTTTGATAGAATCCATCGCTAAATTAATTAAAGATGGTATTTTAAAGGACGTAAGAGATTTACGCGATGAATCTGATAGGACTGGAATGCGTATCGTATTAGATCTTACTAAAAATGCCCAACCCGTGATAATAGAAAACATCTTACTCAAACGAACAAGGTTAATGAGTAGTTTTAATACAACAAATTTGGTTTTGATTAACAATGGGAAGCAACCTAAAATTCTCAATTTAAAGGATATAATTGATGAATATTTAGAACATCGATTGGATGTAATCTCTAGGAAAACTGAATTCTTACTAAAAAAAGCTCAAGAGAGACTTCACAAAGTAGAAGGGTTATTAATAGCTTTGAATGATATTGATAACGTAGTCAATCTTATTAAGAGCTCAAAAGACTCAAATGAAGCAAAAGAAAAACTCAAATCAACGTATGGGTTGAGTGATATTCAAGTTCAATCCATATTAAGCATGCCTCTATCTCGTTTAACGAGCTTAGAAATCCAAAAATTAGTTGATGAAAAGAATGAATTAAATAAGAGTATTAAGGAATATAACAAAATTCTTAAGGATAAATCAATTCGACTTGGTATTATTAAAACAGAGTTACAAGAATTAAGCAAGAAGTATGGGGATGACAGAAAAACTGAGATAAAATTTATTGAAGAAGAGGAGTATAATTCAAAAGATATAGATAAAAAAGCCTTTATTAAAAAGGAACCCACAATTGTGATATTTACAAAAAACCAGTACATTAAACGAATATCATTGGAAGAATACCAAGCTCAAAGACGAGGAGGTCGGGGTAAAAAAGGAATGACAATACGAGAAGAAGATCTCATTGATGATCTGTTTGTTGGTACAACTCATGACACCATATTAATTTTTACATCACAAGGACGGGTATATTCCAAAAAATGTTATGATATCCCTTTACAAACAAGAACTGCTCGAGGAAAACCAATAATTAATCTAATTGCGCTTCAAGAAGGTGAAAGAGTAGCTTCAATGATTCCTATCAATAATTTTGCTACTACAGAAATGCTTATAATGACGACCAAAAATGGAATTATCAAAAAGACTCCCCTAAGGTTATTTTCTAAATTTAAATCTACTGGCGTACGTGCTCAAAGAATTAAACCAGGTGATGAATTGGTTAACGTTAAGAGGCTTTCCAATGAATTGCAAGATATTTTTTTGGCAACAAAGCTTGGCTACGGAGTAAGGTTCGATGAATCTGAATTAAGAGAATTAGGTAAAACCTCCATGGGTGTAAAAGGCTCAAATCTTAGAGAAGGAGATGAAATAATTGATACGCTTCTTGTTACTGATGATGATATCATATTAACATTAACAAAAAATGGCCATGGACAAAGAACAAAAGTTAAGGAGTATCGAAAAACAGGAAGAGGTGCCAAAGGAGTTAAAAATATTAGTCTAAATTTCGAACAGCATGATGAAGTCATTGCTACAAGAATCGCACATCACATGGATCTCTTAATTGTTACCGAACAAGGACAAGTCATTAGAGTCCCTGTGGATTCAATCCGGATAACTCATAGAAAAGCTAAAGGAGTAAGAGTAATAAAGTTATATGAAAACGATTCTGTAGTGGCAATTGGAAAAGTTACACCAGATATCCAAGAATAATATTATTTAAAATTTAATTCTCTTTCTCTAAATATGGTATAACGCAAATAAAAGCAAAATCATTTTTTCCAATATTTACCATGGAATGGTTTTCTGAAGGGGGAATATAAAATACATCTCCCACATTAGCAAATTCTTCTTCTCCCTTATCATTAAGTAATTTTCCTTTTCCTTGAAGAATGAAAATTTCGTGATCCTCTGGATGACCGTGGAGAGGAACCGTTCCTCCAGGCTTTATTTCAATTCGACGCATGGCAAAATTACGTGCACCATCATTTTTGTCCACTAACCAACGAATATAGACATCTTTTACTGGTGTCCCATCCATTAATACAGCTTGTTTATTCTCAACTTCTTCACAACGTTTTTTTAGCATGATTTAAAATAATTATTCTTCTTATAAAATCATAACACCTATCAAGAATAATTAGGAAAGGTTGAGCAGTAGTGAAAACTGAATATAATATTGGGTTTGATTATTCCCATGATAATAGACTTAGTATAGAAGATACGGGATTTACAGATTTTATTGAATATTTATTTAATTCTGACTTTAAAGTTGGAAAAAT
>JAEOSP010000286.1 GCA_016840305.1 Candidatus Hodarchaeota archaeon | reverse complement strand
TCTAACTGCATCACCAATATTAATACAACACATTCCTCCAGTTTTAAGAACCCTTTCTACATCCTTCCACACTCCATCAAGTTCTAAATGCATTAATTCAAATGTAGATAATCCATCTTCTGAGCTTAATGCGTTTTTAACCTTATTATCCCTATCAGCAAATTGATTATCCCACATTTCAATAAGAGGATAAGGAGATGATGTAATTACTAAATCTACACTCTCTTTGGGAACTTGAGTCATTTGCTTTGCATTTTGGAAGAATATGGAGTGTTTGGTTTTCATAAGTCTGACTAAATCATATGCAATGAGTTACTTATCAAGATTCCTACGTTTGTTCAATATCTAAGTCTTATTCTGAGATGGTTAGCAAGATAATGAAAAAAGGAGGAGAAGATAGAATCCGCCTGATTAATTTGGTTCTAGCTCATTTGCAATATACTTCTGATAGCCTCTTAAATCATATAATCCATGGCCTGAGAGGTTAAAGACAATTGTGCGTTCCTGAGATCCTAATTTCTTAATAAGATCTATTGTTGCTGCAATTGCATGCGCTGACTCGGGTGCAGGCACAATACCTTCTGCTTTAACAAAAATGTCGGCAGCTCTAAAAGCTTCAAGTTGACTAAACTTAACGGGTTTCACTAGATCATTATCAATAAGAACTGACAAGCTTGGAGCACATCCATGGTATCGTAAACCACCAGCATGAATTGGAGGTGGAATAAAGTCTGAACCCAAAGTATGCATCTTTAACAAAGGTGTCGTTTTGGCTGTATCTCCGAAATCATACTTATATTTACCATCAGACATTTTAGAAGCAGCGGTACTTTCAGCAGCAATAGCTTGCACTTCATACCCATTTTTAAATTTTTCATTAAAGAAAGGATAAGCGAGACCTGCAAAATTACTACCGCCTCCTACACAACCTATTAAATAATCAGGGCCAACTAGGTCTTCGGCCATTTTAAACTGTTTTTTTGCTTCAAGCCCAATTATAGTTTGGTGAAGTAAAACATGGTTAAGAACAGACCCCAGAGAATATTTAGTTTTTTCATTTCTTAGAGATTGGAAAATTGCTTCACTAATTGCGATTCCTAAACTTCCAGGATTTTGAGAGTTCTCCTGAAGTAGCTTCTTCCCAAAATCTGTATTTGTAGAGGGCGAAGCGAAAACAGTAGCTCCAAAAAGCTCCATGATGGTCTTCCGGTGGGGTTTCTGATCAAAACTTGACCGAACCATGTATACTTCACAAGCTAAATCGAATAATGAGGTTGCATAGGCTAATGCAGATCCCCACTGACCAGCACCTGTTTCAGTGCAAAGAGCTTCAACACCTTCTTTAGCATTGTAATAGGCTTGTGCCACGGCAGTATTGACTTTGTGTGATCCTGTCGGTGATCGTTCCCCTTCATTTTTGTAATAAATTCTGGATTTAGTTTTCAGAGCTTTTTCCAAACCAAGTGCCCGAATCAATGGGGAAGGTCTAATTTGTTTGTACATTTCCCGAACTTCATAAGGGATAGGAATATCCCTTTCACTGGCTGTCTCTTGCTTGATTAATTCTTTTGGAAATAATGCCTCTAAATCACTCGGGGATATAGGTTCCATTGTAGCTGGAGATAGAGGGGGAGGAAGAGCAGTAGGAAGATCTGGAAGAATATTATACCAATATTTAGGTAATTCATTTTCATCTAATTCGTATCGTTTCTGGTTCTTCATTTTAAACACATTTTTTCAAGGACAGGGTATTGACCAATAACTAAATGTATGTCAGCAGGGTACCTACAAAAAAAGAGCATATGAAAGGTCAAAGAGACGAAATCTCAAAAGACAAATCAAGAACTCCTTGTTCTAACGCCACCAATGCCAAACAACGAGAAAGAAAACTAAAATAAGTCCAAAGTGACAGTTATCTAGGAGTTTCAATAGAATAGAAGTACTTAGTGAATCTTCGCATTCAAAATGAGGACGCGTTGATCCAAAAAAACTTTTCAAAAGAACTAAAATTTGTATTTCCAGAGTAGTAATTTTATCCCTCTGGATTAAAGCCAGTCCAAGTACATCCGCGCCACACAACTGTGTTGAAGGTCAATAACCTGCAATCTTCTTTCTTTTTCTAATGCTTTAAAATCTTATTCTTGAATGCAAACTCATGTTCTTAGTAATTATATTCTCACTATTCCCTAAAAATTTGCTTATTTTCAAAAATACATATTTTCTTGTAAATTTTGATTAATATAAGGATATAAAATTAATAGATTCAATCATGGATGCGTTTAAAGTTTGGTTCTAAAATGAATATGGTAAAATCGTTGTTTTTAAGAGCATAATGCGTATTAATAATAACGATGAGATCGTTAGGTAAGAATAAAACATATCTTAACACAAGTTAAGACTTATATTTTAACAAAGGAGACAAGAATATGCCTGAAGATAATAAACATGATGAAATTGATTGGTACTCTGATTTTATAGACCGGAATTATTCTCCTTCGGAGGATGAGCTTATAGCACTATATTCTTTTGATAAAGCTGGCGAAATGACAGTTGATGATGTAATAGGAAGATTAGCATCGGAATCATCGATCGGGACTTGGACGAAGTTAGAAACCCTTGATGATCGTATATTTGGTATGAGAGGTCGTGCTTTTGAGAATACAGACCGTCTTGTTAAGATTAGTTATCCTTTGATTCTTTGGGAAATGAATAATGTCCCTCAGCTTATGTCTGGTATAGCTGGTAATATTTTCGGTATGAAAGCCGTAAAAAATCTTCGATTGATAGATGCTTCTTTACCACTTGATTATGTAAACAGTTTTAAAGGACCAAATATGGGAACTGAAGCCATTAAAAGAATTTTTAAGAAAAAAGAAGGACCATTAACAGCATGTGTACCTAAACCTAAAATTGGTATGACCGTTGAGCAACATTGCAACGTAGCATGGGATGCGTGGACTGGGGGTATCGATTTGATTAAAGACGATGAGAACCTCACTTCCCAGTCATTTAATAAATTTCAAACACGTGTTGAAGAGATGGCTAAGGTGCGTGATAAAGCTGAGAAAGAAACAGGTGACATCAAAGACGCTTTAATTAATGTTACTGCAGAAACTCATGAAATGGAAAAGAGGACTAAAATAATTCACGACAATGGTTTCCGGTATTTCATGATAGATGTAGTTACAACAGGTTTTTCAGGTGTTCAAACCTTAAGAAATACAGCAAGCGATCTAGATATGGCTATGCATGCCCATCGTGCCATGCATGCTACATTCACAAAGCACTATGATCATGGTATCAGTATGTACTTCTTAGCTAAGCTCATGCGCCTTATAGGTGTGGATAACATTCATATTGGAACTGTTGTGGGTAAACTTGATTCCCCTAAACAAGATGTCATTGATATGAAAGATATGCTGCTCAAACAGGAAATATCAGAATCTGAAGGAAGAAAACTCTTCCAAAATTGGGGTATTAAAATCAAAGGTACACTTCCCGTTGCTTCTGGTGGTTTACATCCTGGTGTTTTACCTGAGGTTATGAATGTTTATAATACCACAGATATGATACTTCAGGTTGGTGGTGGTGTACATGGGCATCCAGATTCTACTCATTCTGGTGCTAAAGCAACAATACAAGCTATTGAAGCATGGCGTGAGGGAATTTCTATAGAAGAAAAGGCTGAATCATCTTCTGAATTAGCCAAAGCCTTAAAAAAGTGGGGTTACCTAAAACCAATATAATTTGGCTTTCCCCATTTTTTTACTTTCTTTTCCTTTATCACAACTAGCTGTAAAAACATGGAATAAAAATAAAGATTAGGAGATTTCTCCTAATCAGCTGGTGCAAAAACTAGTCCAGTAATTTCAGTTTTAACGGGATTCAGCTTTTTATAGGAATCCTTTACTGTTTGAGAATCTCCAAATCCTTCAAACATTGCTAAATTTTTCGATTCCATTTCTGGTGTGGCTACACACTCTTTAGCAACCTGTATCAGCAGGGGCAGTAAGGCTTTGTCATTATCAGGTAAGAAACTGTGGAATCTAAGAATTAATCGTTCCTCCGAGTCACCTGGAATCGTTGTTACCAGAGGAGCTGTCGCCATGACAAGATTATCATCCTTGAAAGCCATAAAACAGTGATTGGCAGGTAACACCCGTTCAGAAAAATATTCAGCGATTTCTTCATCTTTTGAAAATTGTCCAGTGTATCTTCCATCCTCTTTGATCAACTGAACAAGAATATCAACATCTTCCATATTTGCTTTACGAATAGTATAATCCCCTTCTGGGGGAACCATTTGACTTAATTGCTTTACGTCTAATTCGTGGCGAAAGTTTTGACCGATTTCGTTTAGAGTTGATTTACTTTTTATAAAATTCATGACTTTTTCATTATTTGCATATCCATTAACTCTGATGTCATAACCCACGTCTCGGGTCTTTATATATGCTAGCATATCATCAAAGAGCTTATGTTGGACTTCTTCAGGACATTCTGGTAATGCCCAAGGGTAACCTAGATGTGTTTCTTTAGGTTCATCATAATCTCTCGCCTGAACATATGCCATAGCTTTATCATCAACATAAGCATACATTACAGTCTTTGGGTCAATATTCTCATTTTTAAAACGAGTAGCTATATCTTTTGCAGTAACGGGAATTTGTTGCCCGGGATTGTTGGCCATATAGATCTTAGCTTGTGATTCTTCAAACCCAGCGTCTTTTTCCCAGTATTTATACTCAATTTCCATTTTCATTAGTTCCTTTTTTTTTCTCAGTAATGTTGAGAACTATTCTCAGAAAAAAGATATATATTTCTTCCCATGAAGGCAAGAATGAGCAAATTCCATTAAGAGTGATAGAAAATGTCTGACCTTAACGCACAGGACGCTTTAACACAAAAACAAGCATTTTTACTTGAAGTTACCGACGATGAAGCAATGGAGCTATTTTATGATGAAAATTTAATGTTTATTCTGACTCTTTTACGCTCTACTACTTACATGACGTTTAAAGAACTTGAAGAAGCCTTTAGAAATGAAGGAAAAGAAAAATCCAATAAAACTATCTATCGTTATTTAAAACGATTGGAAGAAGGCCAGCTTGTTGTGCAAGCAGGAAAGCGCGTTTGGTCTGATGAAAATAAGAAAGTTAGGACCGAAACTCTTTATATGCGAACAGCTAAGATTTTTTTTCCTAAGAAGGGGAAAATGTGGGATGAGTCTAAAGAAAAGGCAAACGAATCTGATTATTTTAAAGCTCTAGAGATTCTGTTAAGTAAAAGGCTAAAGATGAAAGTTAAGCCTAACAGTAGTCTTAAATCTATTGTTTGGAAGCTTAAAAGTAGTTTAGCTGAGTTTGGGACCGAGGCAATCAAAAACGCAGATGAAGATTCCGCTGCACTGATAAGCTCATTAGATTGGGAGAGTATAAATTCTTTACTTGAAATTGTAGGTATGTTAACTCTTCTAACTGAAGAAGAAACTGATTGGAGAAAAGAAATCCTTTCTTGTTTTGAATAGAGATTAGTTTTTATGAAAAAGCAATTTAACTTTTTCTGTAAATTCTTGGTAATAAGGGAGTTCTGATAAACTATGAGGTTCTTGAGCAAAAACCTCTACTAGGGAGTCATAATACCATTTCTGGTTCAATTTTGAAGCATTAAATCTCGACCATAATTTTTCTCCAACATTAATGTGATCTTGAAGCATATCGGATATATTTGCTAATTTATCGGCACAAGAAAGCATTTTAACTTCATGAGTCGCTTTCTGAAGCGATTTTATTGTATGTTCTTTTCGCGCTCTCCAGGTTTCTGTTCGATTCAGGGTTTTATTAATAAGGGCAAGTGGTTCAGAGACCTCTTTCACTAGATAACTTACTTTTTTTCCGAATTTTTCTGTTAATTCTTGAAATGTGACTTCTTCATCCTCAACAACATCATGAAGTAGTGCAGCGGCCAGTAATTCTTCCGAAGCGTTATTTTTGAGGAGGATGATCATTACATTGAGTGGATGAGTTATATAGGGGATAGTAGATCCTTTTCGAGTCGTTTGATAATGTACTCTATAAGCGAAATCAAATGCTTTGCTAACCAAATTCATTTCCATTTGTCTAGCCTCCATTAATTATACAGTTTCTGACATTATGAACCAATTAATTTGTTTTAATCATGGATTCAGTTGCTGAAATGGTTATCAGGGGGCCAAATATTTCTTCAGCATCATCAACTGCACCCTCAAAATAACCTAGATCGCCATTCCAATCCTTCAATTCTTTAGCATATTTCGTTAAAAATCGTTTTAGAAATTTTGAGAGAATTATCGAAAGTTCAGGATCATTCTTATTTGCAAAAATAGTTGCAGTTAATTTTTCACCTTCATTATTTGAATCCGAGAGGATAAAATGAGTTCCGTGCCTTACGAGATTGAGTTTGGCCCCTTTTTCACCCGTTGCTTCAGTCATAAAACTCGCTACTGCTGATAATGCTCCTGAAATCAGAGGTAAATCAACTTTTAGCTCCCTTTCTCGGCCAAACGCATAATGGAAAATTGGTACTCCTGCTTCGTTAATAACTAACAGTAAGAAGAACTCAAGCGGTGGAAATGAGTCACTTACCCAGAACAATGGTAGTACAGCAATTACAGCTAAAGCAATATACAAAAAAACCATGATATTCCTGTATTCAGTCAATGTATTTAGAAAAAAGTAGCTAATTGCAAATCCTGGCACTAATCCAGTTACTAATGATAATATATTGATATCACAGTATCTTCCGATCGAATCTTTGGAAGCTAAATCTATCCAAAGGCTACTATCAAGAGTGGGGTGAAGAAGAGCAAAAGAAATACCAATTGTAAATGAAGTAATTATGTATATTATGTAATCAAAGTGAGGATCAAGTAATCCGTGGAGTGAAGCAAGTAAAGAAGCTAGTACAATTCCATAGGTCGCTAATATAGTTAAAGTTTTCCTACCCCACCGGTCGGAAAGATAACCAGCAGGTAAAACAAAAACAATTGTTCCTAATATTAATATAGCCCAAAATGTTTCAAACGCGCCAAGTTTTATTCCAAGAAAGTTCGTATACCCTGATTTAACTCCTTCTTGAGCTAAACTCCCAATGGTCAGTCCAAGCATCCCATAAATCATTACGTGAGAAAAAAAGTAGGCACGAACGGAATATCTCCTGAGTATTTGTAATGTATTAGTTGGCCATAGATCATTCTGCCAGTATATCCATGCTCTTGTAGAATATCTGAAAACTAAACTCAAAATAATCCCAATTAACGATATAACTAAAAAAGAAAAAAAGAAATCCATTCCAAATACGCCAGAAATTATCAATAATAGCACAACAGTTAATCCAAAAATTAAATTTCCTATAGCGAATGTTCTACCACGATGAGTCCATTTAGTAATAGCACCGTACAATGTATGACTTGCAGTAGCTAAAGCTGCTAAAGAGGTAAGAAATGCTGTAATTAGAAAAAGTGTGATAGGAGCTATTAACAATTTTAACGTAATATTAAATAATATTAAGCAAATAGAAGCGCTTAACATACTGTAAAATACTAATATACCAAGTAAATCTGGTCGCTTATCGATTAAATTCCCAATTAACGCAATAGTAATTAAAGGTGGAATTGCATAAAAAACTCCTATTATTAAATCTCCCAGTAAAGTAGTTCCTAAGAAACCTTCTACCAGCGAATTACTCTTCGCATAATCTATCAGTTCAAGACCTTTGATTAAAAAAAAGTAAGTTCCTGATATCCAGAAGAAAGAAGTTGGTAAAGTGGCAATGAAGAAATGATTAAATTTTTCTATTTTACCGATGTCAAAGCTCATAACTCAATGATTACATACTACCCATTTTAAATTAGTAGGTTCATGAAGAGTAATAACATTTAATTAAAGAATTGTTTATTCTAGCTATTGAACGTGGAATCTTTTAGTCCTAAAAACTGCTGAAGTACGTGGAATACTTGGATATAGTTCTAGCATTGTTTACTGTCATCGTATTGTCATTGATTATAGCTTTTGTACTAGTGTTGGCATTTGCTTTT
>JAEOSP010000285.1 GCA_016840305.1 Candidatus Hodarchaeota archaeon | reverse complement strand
TTCCCCTCATCAACAAAAATCAGCATCTGTAAAATATGACTCCAATAATCCATAGGGATCGTGGTTTTATGAATGGGATCAGGATCATCCTCCTGACAAAGGATAATCCACATATCAAGATCAGCTTCTTTCATAGTCAAAGGAAGGACTGCCTCTAGACGATCCCTAACTAATCCTGTGATAAGGGTTGACTGTTCCCTTAATGGGAGAATATTAGGAAGACCTTTCTTTCTTATGTTTCAGATATCAGCTTTTTCTAACATACTTACCTCCTCTTATAGATACCCACGCACTTACAGACATGGTTCTTTCAAAATTCAAGCTTTGTTGGTCCTGTTTTTTCCTCTTCTTGTAATTGGTCGTATCTTCGGAACACTTCTTCATTTATCCCTACTGTAGAGATAAAATATCCTTTTCCCCAGATACCTTTTTCATGAAGGCAAATTTTATCTTTAGTCCTTTACTGGTATTTGACTTGAGTGTTTCCACTGCTTTATTCACCGCATACTTTTTTTTGGAGAGGTATTACCATATACATTTAATTATTCAAACACATGATAATCCTTCTAGTTGAATTATTTATATTTATTCTTATAGTAAACCATATAAAATATTTGTTAATTTAGCCCTATAGAGTATGCACTTTTATCTTTTATCTACTTTAATATTCTTATATATGACTAGACAAAGAGGATTATCCGCTTAAAAGATTTCTTAAGATGAAAATTATATTAAAAATATTTTGTACACATCACAAAATGATTATTGCCAGTATCTATTAATTTATCTTCCATTCGATCACATATAGGCGTTGCATATGGACATCTCGTTTTAAAGCTACAACCTTTTATTTCTTCTAAGGGACTTGGAATTTCTCCTTTAATTGGCATTTTTTTTCTTTTTCGTTCCTTTCGTGGATCAGGAATAGGAATGGAAGATAAAAGAGCTTGGGTGTATGGATGCTTTGGATTTTCAAATAGTTCCCTTTTTCCAGCTATTTCAACCAGTTTACCTAAATACATAACACCAACTCGATCACTGATATATTTAACCATAGACAAATCATGTGTTATAAATATATAGGTCAGTCCAAATTTATCCTGTAACTCTTTCAGTAAATTTACTATCTGCCCCTGAATGGACACATCCAGTGCTGATATAGGTTCATCACAAATAATGAACTTTGGTTCTGTAGCTAAAGCCCTGGCAATAGCTAACCGCTGCCTTTGGCCACCTGAAAATTCATGAGGATAGCGAGTCAAATATTCAGAAGTAATTCCCACTAGATTCAATGTTTCCAATACTTTCCGTTTACGTATCTCTTTGGTACCAATTTTATGAATATCCAATCCCTCCCTAACTATTTCCTCGACCATCATTCTTGGATTTAAAGAGGAATAGGGATCTTGAAAGATTATCTGAATATCACGCCAGTAATTCTTCTTATCCATTTTATTCATTTTATGAATGTCTTTGCCCTCGTAAATCTCCTGTCCCATTGTCGGTAAATAAATACCCTTAATCGTTCGGCCTAAAGTAGATTTCCCGCATCCTGACTCGCCGACAATCGCAAAAGTTTCACCGTGGTATATCTCAATATTAATATTACTTACAGCTTTTAAAACCCTATTTCGGGACAAGTTAAAGAATTTACTGAAATTCTTTAATTCTAAAATCTTTTCTTGCATTATTTTTTGACTTCCCTTTCCTTAAATCGCTGTAATTGACTGTCTGCCAGATCATGATACAACCAGCAGGCTACCCGCCTATTATCTTTAAATCGGAAATATGGTGGTTCTTTTTTGATGCATATTTCCATTAAATAGTCACATCGCTCTGCGAAAGGGCAACCCGGAGGAACATTTAATAGAAATGGGGGGCTTCCTTTAATTGTCCGCAATTTCCGTTCATAATCATCAGCTATACTTGGAACTGCATTTAATAAACTTGCCGTGTACGGATGATATGGGTCATAGTATATTTGTTCCACCTCACCTTCTTCCATGACTTTTCCAGCATACATTATAACAACACGGTCAGCAATGCCTGCGACAACACCAAAATTATGGGTAATTAAAATAAGAGCAGTTCCATACTTCACCTTAAGTTCTTTTAATAGATAGAATATTTGTTCCTGTATCGTAACATCTAACGATGTAGTCGGCTCATCTGCAATTAAGATATCAGGACGATTAGCCATTGCTATTGCTATCATTATTCGTTGTTTCATTCCACCGGAAAGCTCATGTGGATATTGTTTAATACGTAATTTTGGTTCTGGTATGCCCACTGACATCATTAGATCAATTGCCCTATCTTTACTTTCCCTTCTATTCATATCATTATGTTGATGAAGTACTTCTCTGATTTGGTTTCCAACTGTCATTGTGGGATTCAAGTAAGACATCGGATCTTGGAAGATCATCGATATCTGATCACCACAAATTTTACTTAATTCTTTTTCATCCAATTTTAATAAATCTCTATTTTTAAAAAGTATCTTTCCGGTCTTTATTTCACCCGGTGGGATAGGAGTAAGCCCCAAAATCGCTTTGGTCGAAACAGTTTTACCACATCCTGATTCCCCAACAATAGCCAGCACTTCGCCTTCTTTCAAATGAAAATCTACATTTCTAATGGCTGCTACTTCTCCTATATACGTATGAAAAGAAATGGTCAAATTTTTTACATCTAATAATTTTTCTATTCCCATTTAAAATTTCACCTTTACCTGTTATAAATTATCTAATTTCTCATTTTTGGATCTATAGCATCACGCAAGCCATCCCCAATTAGCTGCAAGGATAACATTGTTGCACTTATAAACAAAGCTGGAATAAAGAG
>JAEOSP010000284.1 GCA_016840305.1 Candidatus Hodarchaeota archaeon | reverse complement strand
TATATCTCCCTAATCTCTCGATTACATAGACCTTTTGAGTAGGCACGATTTTTACTATTGTGAAAATTATATAGATCAGTATAAGTGCTGATACTATTAATATTATTGTATTAATATCCATGTTATTCTCCTAATTATTCTTTTCTACTATTAATGTTAAATTGTTACATCCTATTATCTTTGCAGTTTCTCCCGGTGCAATTTTACTTTTAGAAGTGGCACTCCAGATTGATCCTTGATACCTGACTTTCCCAGGCCCTTCAATAGGATCTATAAATTCAGTTACAGGAACTATTTTTCCAATCTGAATGTTGAAATTAATGGTTTCATCGCTGCTATGATTCTGTTTCTTCTTTTTCCATACTTTATGAAATAAAATTAAAAACAGTAACGATGTACCTAAAAAGGTAATCATCTGCAATGAAAAACTTTTCGTTAATCCTATAGATGTTAATAGGCATGTAATAATTGCTCCTAAACCGAAGAAACCGATTATTAATCCTGGAAGAAACATCTCCACAATAATAAATACAATTCCTACGATTAACCACATAGTAATCGGTGATATTGTTTCTATCATACTCACTCCTTTTACTTTAATTTTTCCATCTCGGCTATGACGTTATTGACCGAGAAGCCAAGGGCTGTAACTTTCTCTACAAACTCTTTTGTTGCGTTTTTTAATAGTTCTTTCTTTTCCATTTCCTGATTTTCTACAATCGCTTTTACAAAATATCCCCTACCCGGTTTAGAAAAGATAAATCCCTCCTGTTCCAGCTGGTAATAGACCTTAACAATAGTATTCTGGTTAACTTTTGTTATTCTGGCCAACTCCCGAACTGAAGTAATTTTCTCCTCCGGATCATAGTCACCATTCAGAATTGCCAGCTTATAAAACTGTTTAATCTGCTCGTAAACCGGAATAATTGATTTGTAATCGATCTGCAAATCTTCAATTCTTTTCATCCGTACCACCGTTATACCTACATAGTACAGCATACCTCTATAGAAAGCAAGCTTTTTCGTTATAAAAAATCAACCTTTCCTTCGACAAGTAGATTTTCCACTCTGAGGAAGGCGAATAAATTTTGTTTTCTTCAGCAAATTCCTCTATCCCACGGAATAGGATTAATTATGCTATCGGTTCCTCCGATTGTTAGGTGTTCTGTGACTTTTTGTAGATTCCCCCGCTCTCGAAAAGAAATCCTAAAACATGCCGAAGCTGATTTTTGGTACGGAAGCGCAGCGAAGGCTAAAAATGTGTTTTTATCCCGACCGAAGAGAGGAAAAAAACCATGACAAAGAAAAATTCAGACGCCAGGGCCTTGTTATTTAGTCATCACGATAACCAAATTTTTTAACATTAAAATTTGATTGTCCTTATTTCAAGGATTCCTTCGGCAGTCAAATTCTGATATACGAAAAAACTTACCGCGATATTCGGTGAATCATTATTATATTTGAGTAGCGTATATGAAAATTGAGCACCAGTTCCAGCAAACTCTGTAATGATCTTAGATACATCACCCGATGCATCATAGTAAAAACTAAATACATCGTCTTGAAGATTTAATAACTGAAATTCGGTCGGTTCAGGAAAACCAGTTTTAAAAAGCATTCGGACATTTCCATTTGGGTAATAACTCACTGTGAAGGAATCGTCATCCTCCTTGTCAGCTATAAATTGCTGGTAGATTGTACTGTTTTTATTCGCCGGGTATCCATTTGCTAGTTTTAATCCTCTATTCTCAAGTTCTTGGATTAATTTAAGATTACTTTGTTCTCGTTGATACGCATAATCAAGCATATTAAAACCATAATTATCTATTACATCGAAATCAGCTCCAGCTTCTATTAATTCTAGACAAATATCATAAGGATATGGCATACCATATCCTTTCACCATAAGAGCAGTCTGTCCTTCAATGTTTCTATGGTTCACATTAATACCATTTTTAATAAGGAATTGAACTAGTTCAAGATTTTCTGTACGAACAGCTTCGAAAAGACCATGCTCATTTAGGTAATTAAACTGCAGATATGAATTATAAGGTTTTCCGTTATACTCAGATTTATTCGATGAATTCTGTTGTGGAGAGACTTCTTCAGTTGAACTTTTTACTGTTGGTTCATCTCCTAATTCGTCAGGAGAGCTTTTTTGTGCTGAAGATTCATATTCTACAGAATCGAGTCCAGCAAGAGAGGAATCCTCATTTTTCGGGACACATCCAAAAATAAATATCGATAAAATTATTGCGATTGCAATTGTGCTCTTATATTTCATTCATTTCTCCTACTTTTTTGTACATAGAAAGGCAAAATAATCTGCATTATTGTCCCGAAGGGTTGGCGTGATTCTTGGTACAAGAATCATGTCAAAGATTTTGTCGATTGCATGCGTTTTGCTCTATGGAAAACAACTACCAAGCCAATTTCCTGGTGAGTCTATTATACTGCCGATAACAAATATATAAAATTTTTATTTCCTATCACTTTCGCATATATGACACAATAAGTCCCCGGATTTTTTGCGTGGGGATTTAAGCCTGGTCTAGGTTGGATAAAGAAGCCTGAAAATTAGGCTGGCATTGCGCAGGCTATAAAGCCCGGATCGCGGGTCAGTTTTTTTTTCGTGGGTGAGTAGGAATAATTGCGCCGGCATCACTTACCTAAATATTTCTATACCTCAAAATAGTTCAGACCAAAGCGCGGATCTTTGGGACCAGATTTAAATTGCGCGGCTATTCCCTTTTTCCCAATTTCCCATCCACTTCGCAACATGACAACCAAGTTAGTCATTGAAGTGGGTACAGCTCCAATTCTCTCTAGTAATCAGGAAAAATTATAGGGTGATATCCAATTTAACAATGCTAATTTAAAAATAGTTATACATTAGTTTATTTACCCACCCTGGAATCTTTACTTTATCTTTTTTATCATATTGTGGGAAATATGGTTTTACATCTAGAACTGGCGTATCATTTATTGCATCAAGTCCTCTTACCACTAGATTATCATCATCCACATTAATAACTTCGACCGCTGTAATTCCAATTGGATTGGGTCTATTTTTTCCTCTTTGAGCAAATATCCCCAATAATGGAAAATTTTCATTGTTTCTTGGTCTTCTTTGGAGATGCTTTTCTTTACTATAGGTTGCTTGATGTAAGTATGTGAGTACAATTACATGAGAGAAATCATGCAAACCTTTAAAAGCACCATAGAATTCAGGATTAAGCCTAATCTGAGAAACAACTTCTCCCCAATTTGCATCCATTCTGTTCTCAACAACATTCTTAACGCTAGCTATTGGTTTCAATTTAATGTTCATTAGACCCTCGCTTTATTATCACTAAACATTGTTAAGTATAAATTAAGTCGATTCAAACAGTCAATCTATTAATTAAAGAAGCTCTGTCTTTTTCTAGAATTATTTTTCAAAACCGTAATCGTAGTAGAACTGCCGGTTACCCGGCAAACCCCGTAGTCGAGTCGCCCAGAGGAACCTCCCCTCCAGGCTCTCACAGAACCGTACGTGAACCTCTCTATTCATACGGCTCTTCACAACCTCTGTAAACACAGAATGCAGGTATTTGAAAGTTTCCTCCCATTTCTAGTTGAACTTCTGCCTACCCTTTGTTATGTCAGCCCCTTCGCTCCCATTCCATTACAGAATTTTCATCACTACTACGAACTGATCCGCCCAAGGTTGCATGGGCGAGCAGTAATTCATAGAATTACGACCAGCCCCTGTGCTCCGCAT
>JAEOSP010000283.1 GCA_016840305.1 Candidatus Hodarchaeota archaeon | reverse complement strand
TAGAATTCCCCGATGTTTTCTTTAGATCTAACTCTGGTTTTGATGCAATAATTGGAAATCCTCCTTGGGAGGTTATGAAGCCAAAGTCTCAGGAATTTTTCACCTTTTATGATCCTATTTATCGTACTAGAGGTAAACAAGAAGCATTATCCAATCAAAAAGAATTGTTCAAATCTAACAAGGATATTGAATATGCTTGGATATTATACAGCGCTTCATTTAGATGGATGAGTAACTGGATAAAGAACTCGGCTTTCCCATTTGGAGACCCTAAGGATGAATCCTTTGGTGGTAACAAAATCACTATAAGAAGAGGGAAAGCAGGTAAGCAGCTTCACGATACTTGGAGAAATAAACGATCTCAAAGATTCAAACTCAGGAAAACCGGACATCCCTACAGGTATCAGGGTTCCGCAGACTTGAATACATACAAGATGTTCATCGAGCAAACGAATAATGTTTGTAGAGAAAAAGGTAGATTTGGAATGATATTACCCTCAAGTATCTACACCGATAAGGGGACAACGGTTCTTCGAACATTATTCCTTGAGAATTGCAAATGGGAATGGATATTTGGTTTTGAAAATAGAGATAAGATATTTGATATTGATAACAGATTCAAATTTTGTCCGATAATAGTAGAAAAGAATGGAAGAACCAAAATCATTAAAACAACATTCATGCACAGAAATCTATCTAATTGGGAAAACCCGAATAAATACATGATACCATATACAATTGAACAAATAGAAACACTAAGCCCCTTTTCAAAATCAATTTTAGAAATTAACTCAGAAAAAGATCTAGAAATAATTAATAAAATTTACAATAAAAATACTTTAGTTGGGGGAGAAAATAACTGGAATATTAAATATGCTACAGAATTTCATATGACAAATGATTCTAGGCTATTTCCACCAATTACATGGTGGAAAAATCACAACTACATACCAAATATTTATGGATCATGGGATTCTAAAATAGGCGACGAAATTAAACTAGTATATAGAAATAATATCATAACAAATTCTAAGGATAAAGCATTACCACTTTATGAAGGAAGAATGATAGATCAATATGATCACTCTGCAAAGGGTTGGATAAGTGGAAAAGGTAGAAGTGCTGTATGGAAAGACATTGGTTTTGAAAATAAAACAATAGAACCCCAATATCTTATGTCTGAAACTATATACAAAGAAAACAGTAGCTGGAATAATATTAAAAAAATTGCCTTTATGCCAATAAGCTCAGCAACAAATACAAGAACTATGAATGCAGTTTATTTTGGTCAATATCCTGCTGGACACAGCATATCTTATTATGTATCAAAGAATAATTCTTTATTCGAGATTTTAAGTTTAGTTGGCGTCTTTAATTCTTTTGTATTTGATAATTCTCTAAGATTTAGATTAGGAGGTTTAAATTTAAGCGAGTTTATAATAAACGAACTCCCTCTCCCTCTAAAAAAATTAACAGAAGAAGTAAATCTAGCAAAATATGTTTCACAATTAAATTTAGTAAACATTACATTTTCTGTAGAATGGATGGAGATAATCAATAGGTACCCGAAATTGAAAGAAAGACACTGGAAGTTAAACTGGGCACTAACAGAGCATGAGCGTATTAGGTTGAAATGTATAATAGACGCTATAGTAGCTGAAATATATGGTCTCACTTATTCGGAATTTGCTTGGATATTAAAAGAAACTGGGCAACCATCAAAAGTTATTTCGGAAAAATCATCAAAATTTGATGTTAAGGGATTTTGGCGTGTTGATAAGAATAAACAACCTGAAGCCCGAAAAACAGTTTTAGCGCTAAAAGCATTTTATGACCTGAAAAAAATTGGGCTAGAAGCGTTTTTAAAACTAAATAATGGAGAAGGATGGTATATTCCAGAAACTATGAACTACGAGAACACAGATGACGGTACAATCCAATTTGATACAGATAATAGTACAACAGTTGCAGTTAGGAACCTACTAGGTCCCCGTTTCTATGATTGGCAGTTAGAGGGAACTGAAGAGGAAAGTTGGCGTGAATGTGAAAAACATGCTAAAAACATTCTTGGAGAAAAAGGGTATGAAGAATTTCTCAAACATTTTAAATCAGGGAATGAAGAG
>JAEOSP010000282.1 GCA_016840305.1 Candidatus Hodarchaeota archaeon | reverse complement strand
GGTAACAGGTAATTGATATCTCCAATAGCTCCCATTAAATGTCATATCATATTTAGTACTATTAATTTTGATTTCAACGCTTTCTACACCATAATAATTATCAGTCACATCAGCCCAAAAAGTACCTGTACCTGTTCCAGGATCGTCAACTCCAAAATTGTTAATCAGTGGAGGAGCTTCACGTGAGTAAAGAGTTAAAGCATGAATATAATTATATAGTTCAGGTGTTGCCTGTTCAGAAAAGATTTCTATCCGATTTTCAGAATCAATTCCACTTCCAACCATCATCCATGTATCGGATCCAATGTCATAAGAAGGTTCAGGAAAGGTCCATGTCTGACCATAAGCTCTTGGTAAATTCCTGTGATCACTGGAATCTGTTGACTCAAATTGGTATATAACTCCAGAGGTAAGAGGATTGACAGTGATATAGCTATCTAGGTCAATTGTAGTCCAACCACTTGATGTAGGTGATATATCGACTCTATTAGTTGATAACCAATCAACGCTGTTTTTTACTTCAGCTATAACATAAAATTTTGCAGCATTACTCAGATAATACTGGAACTGATCGTTTTCATCAATTTTGACAAAAATCATGGCTGAATGATATTCTTCCCATTCTGCTGTGGTCAAATCATCAGTGGATCCAACAGATCTGATAGCAACAATAGAGTCATTCACAAAAAGGGATTGGCCAAAGAGTATGACACCCGTAGTGTCATCATCAACACCATTCACAGTGATAGTACGCCAAGAGGAATCAGCTGTTAATGATCCCAAATCAGAAGGAGTGGGCCTAAACCATGGATCATGTCCCATTGTATAACCCATAACAAAGAGTGTATCTTCAATTTCCTCTCGATAAGTTTCTATTTTGGTTTCAGAATCAAGTCTTACTATTTGCATCTTCCATGTTTTATCTTCAAATTCATTGTAAATACTTCCGCCATCCATATAATCATTTGAGTCTTCGGTACCTCTAGCAACAGCAGATGTATCGGCTGCATCTGCTTCACTCCAAGCAAGAAGAACACCTGTAGCTGTTGCTGGAACACTATCATCAGACAAATCTTGTGTTACCCAAGAATTATAAGTGGTACCTAAATCAACTTCATCTGGGGTATCTAACCAAACAAATCCATAAGAAGATCCTTCTACTTCAGGTGATAAATGAGTGAATCCAACAGTATAGAAATTATTCGGATTCTGTTGGTTCTTATATTCAGTTTGGATCCACGATGCTGATCTAATAGATTTAGATACTCTAACCTCATCTATCATTCCATCAACAGCATGATTAGACCGAGACAGGACAAAGTCATCTGCAGAATCAACGCTTCCGAGCGAACTTATATCAGTACTATCAATGAATGATCCATTTTGATACATATGAATGTAATCAGTTATTCGATCATTCACTCCTACAAAATAATACCATGTATCAAACTCAATTCCAGACCACCCACAAGAATAAGTTGTAATTCCATCTCCTGAATAGAATGCTACGGTATCCCCAGAGGTTGTTGTTTCAAATTCATATCCATCATCAGGATTACTTGCCCCTCCTTTATAAATAGGTAATTGCCAATCAGTAGTACTCTGATCGATGTTTAACCAAAAGCTAACTGAAAAACTATTTGTACCAAAATCTAAATGCCCATCTATTGGATCACCAAAATTCACAGTGGTTCCGAATGCACCATCAAAATCATACGCACTTCCTAGTTGTCCAGCAATATTTTGAGTTACTCCACTAGATAGAACTCCATCAGTTCCGTAAGATGTAGAATCTTGAGCATCTCCTGTCTCTTCATTTAAATGCCATACTCCAACATAGTCTTCATCCCAGACCGAAATGGGATTTTCCTGATCAGATATTTCGGAATTCCCAAAATACATTGAAATAACTGTGTCTTCAGAAGCTCTTAATTTTGGTATTTTCACCCAGGCTACTAATTCACCATGAGTACTATTCTGTGTAAACCACTCTATCTCATGAGCTAGTTTGGTTCCATTGGAATCTGTGAATATTAGATCACTGACATCAGGTTGAATTTTCCCTTGTTTTAGACTACTATCAACTAAAGAGATCAACATAGGAAAATTTGTTAGATCATCTGCAACCTGGCTTTTATTAACAGCAATATCCTTACGATAAGTAAAGCTCGCATCACCCCACCAATTTGAGTACATTTCTTCGTTACTGACCGAATAAAACGCTTTTGGATTTAATTGATTTTCAAATTCTGTAGCTATCCATCCACCGGATCGTGGTGTACTTATTATTCTGACCTCATCAATGATTCCGTCAAAGAAATCAGCAAGATTGTAAGAAGCATCATATGCAAATGCTCCAACTTGAAATCTGTATGTTATTTGACCCCAAGGTCTAGAATAAGAGTCTTCAAATGAACCATTGATATAACCTCGTACGGTAGAACCATCATAAGTAACCATTATATGATGCCATGTATCTGCTGACAGGGCTGACCCAAATGAAAAAGTACTTCCATCATCAATTCCAAATACTCCATTAGTTAATCCAACCCACCTCCAGCTTCCATCCGCATGTCCTACATTCACTACACAGTCCCAATCATCTGTAACACTATCAGGTTTTATCCATGCGGAAATAGTGAAACTATTAATTTGAATATTACTTCTACTCACTCCTCCATCATTAAAATCATCAAAGTCAATTCCCTGACCTATATGTGCATCTACTAAATCACCAGAGGTCATAGATCCACGAGGATTAAGATCTTCATCGTCACCTGTACTAGCATTAATGTATCCTATGGGAGCTTCATGCATATGATGAACAGCCACATAATTGGAATCCCAAACCCCTTCAGGGTTTTCTTGACTTAGAACGGCAGAATTACCATAATACATTAAGATTGACGTATTTAGAGTGTTTGACACAAATGGTACTCTGACCCAAGCAATTAAATGAGCATGTGTTGAATTGTAGGTTTGATTAAATAATTCAATTTCGTGATCTAGCTTCACACCAGACTGATTAGTAAAAATGATGTCGTTTCCATCAATTTGGACTTTGCTTTGATCATGCAAATCAGAATCGAATAAGTCGATAAGAACAGTAAAATTAGTTAGATCTTGGAAAACCTTATTTTCATTTATAGTGATATTTCTTCTATATCGATGAGACGGGAGATTCCAATCACTATTATCATATGTTTCCTTAGCTGAGACAGAGCAGAAACTATCAGGATCATTTTGGTTATTATATTCTGTTTGAATCCATTCTGTGGGTCTTACTACGTTGGAGATTCGAACTTCGTCAATTAACCCATTAAAACTCCTTCCATCATGAGTATTTCTTCCGATGTTTAGATATCGATAGTTATTTCTGATAGTTCCACTATGTGAAGCGGAATCATCAAATGATCCATCTAGATAGATAGTCAAGTCACCATTGTATGTAAAAACAAAATAAGTGAAGCTTGTTGTTGGTAAAACTGTTGTAGAATCAAGATAATCAAAACCAGATGTTGTCCACACATTGACTCTAGGGACTCTCGTTGAACGTAATTCCATAGCTACATCAAAACTATTACCATCAGT
>JAEOSP010000281.1 GCA_016840305.1 Candidatus Hodarchaeota archaeon | reverse complement strand
TCTCATTTCTTTCAAAAGCAACAGCTTCTGTGCCAATAATCACCCCCGCATGTATGATAACTCCTTTACCGATTCTTGTCCCAGCATAAATATAAACGTGACCATCGATTATTGACCCATCCCCTATTTCGCAATCACCAATGTATGAATATGGACCTATATGTATATTACGCCCTATCCTAGCTTTTTCGTCGATTATAGCAGTTGGATGAACAACCGGTTTAAGTCTGTTAAAAAAATATTTAGCTAATAGCTGGCTAAAAGTAAGCCTGGGGTTAGCAACCTGGATAAGAGTCTTGTCCCAATTGTCCTCCTCCGTAAATTCAAGGCTATCAGAGCAAACAATAACTCTCGCTCTACTACTTCTAATCATATCTAAAGCTCTCTCGCCCTTCTCCTTACAGAAACATAACGAGTCTTCATCAGCTTGGTCTATTGGGCACGCACTTCGGACATATCTATCTACACTGCCCAGCACGTGATATTGTTCGCATATCGAGTCAACGAGTTCTCTTACTTGTATTTCCATTGTTATTATTTCCCTCCCTCAATCACTCCAAGTAAAATGTCTCAATAACAGCCTTAAGATGATCAATCTTTAATAATAATATCTTCCGGCTGAGTAACGGTCAAGTAAATTACATCACTTATCTTCCCGCAGCCTGTCGTCTAAGTACTGAGGAAGCACTTCATATAGCACATCGTATATATCCGAATGCCTTGTGGCAGAGCTTCATTAAGGTTATCTGCCTAGCATATCCCAACCCGGATTCTGAAGTGGCAGCATATTCATCATCATAATGAAGTAGGGTGTACATCCTAAGATAGTTCAGGAAAGATTAGGGCATGGCTCTATTCAGATAACTCTTGATACATACAGCTATGTGGCCTCAGGACTCCAACAGGCCGCAGCAAACAAGTTTGACGATGTTGTACTGCCTAAACAGAAAGACACCATCAAAAAACGTTCCTTTTCACTAACTAATAATTTAAAGAAATTCATATTCTTTCGCATTTGATATTGATTATCCACGCTAATTATTATATCATGACCCATATTGTACAAATCTCGAGACAATGCTAAGACCTACAACAAACGTGGCAACGAAGCTGCTAGCTCAGGAAATTCACAGCATGCTATTAAGGAATACGACGTTGCCATCCACCTTGACCTAGAATTTGCCTCTGCCTGCTGGTTAAGAGGATTATAGTATGCGGTATATTGAAACAGTACTAGCATATCATTCATGACTTTGATGAGGTTATTTGCCTGAGCCTCAAGAATGTCCATGCCTACTTCATCTGGGGGTTAACTCATACTGAATTGGGTAGTAAGGCTGAGACCATAGTGATACTACTCTTTAAGTGATTACCACAGTTAGTAAAGCCTGATGAGGAGCGAGTTTTTTAGACTGGCAATCATCCCATATACGAGTGAACGATCATTATACAGAGGTTGTGTTCTTACGAATTGATCTTGCTGGAGATCCCGTAACAACTGAATTATCGTCAATGTCCTTTTGAACGACCGAGCCCATGCCCACTAATACTTGATTACCAATATGGATGCTTTCCCTAATACAAGCGAGTGGTCCTATCCAAGTATAATCGCCTATTTTTACAGAACCACATATTATAGCACCAGCAATAATAATGCAATGTTTACCAATCTTTACTCCATGCCCGATCCTTACTAGGTTATCAAGTTTTGTTCCCTTGCCAATTATCGTATCACTCAAAGAGCCTCGGCAGACTACCGAATTTGCACCTACTTCGACATCATCCTCGATGATAACGCCGGAAATTTGAGGGAGCTTTACCCACTCTCCTATTTCATTTCTCTCGAAGCCCATAGTTTCAGCACCGATAACAACCCCAGCGTGTATAATGACGCCTTTATCAATTGTTGTCCCATCATATATATAAACGTGACCATCGATTATGGTTCCGTCACCTATTCTGCAATCCGCAATATATGAATGTGGACCTATATAAACTTCGCGCCCTATTATAGCCTTTTCGCTAATAATCGCCGTGGAATGAATGCCAAATTTAGGAATGGGTGTAAAATATTTGTTTAGTAACCGACTAAAGGTTAGCCTTGGATTCGAAACCTGGATAATTGTTTTTCCCTGGTAATCAGCCTTGTTAAGCTCAAGGTTATTAGAACAGATTATAACCTTTGCTCTGCTACTCCTAATCATTCTTAACGCTTGCTCACCTTTTTTCTTGCAGAAACAAAGTGAGTTATCATCAGCTTGGTCAATCGGGGATGGATTACTCACATACGTATCCATACTACCCAGCACATGATGTTGTTCCTGTATCGAGCTAAGGAGTTCTTTCATTGTTATCTTCTTTACTATCATACCTCCCCCTTGACACTTCCCATAATCGCCTGATAAGTGACGTGCGAATTAACGCTTCAAATCAGTCATCAGAAGAATCCTCTATTCCCTCTAGTTTATTTTTAACAAACTCGACGATACGAGGGTTCTCTTGCTGATTAAGTCTTTCCAAAGCTTTGATGCGATCAATATATCCATCCCGAACTAGATTTGCCATTTCAAACGCATAGTGATGAAAGCCTAGGTTATGCTTGTGTACAACGTTAGTAAAAGAATTGAGGAGACAATTAGTTGAATTTGCATCAACGTCCTCATTTTTCTCTAGGAATTCGTTAAGCAACATAATTACTACCCTAGTTTTAATGATAGCGGTTATGATATATTAGTTGTTATTTTTGATTGTACGTAAATAACCAATTTATTAACTGAATCAAGGTTATCGGATGTTATTTCTTCGTCCTCTACGCTAAAAGTAAATGTTTCTTCAAGGAAGGCTACTAATTCCAGCTCTCCTACCGAGTCAATAATACCTTCATCTACAAGGGAAACGTCATCTAGGTTTTTCCATTCGCGTGCTTCTGGAAAATTGCTTATGATAAAGTTAACTATTGTCCCTTTAATATCCATACATTAAAATTCCTAACCGTGAGGAAACGAGACTTCTTAGCCAACATTTAATTTGTTCATTTATTAGCCTATATTTAAAAAACTTATTAAGCATTATATAAATTATTTACGTTGAAGACATTATGCTGCTAAATATTAATAGTCTTTACGCTATTCTTTTGATGATCTAGTAACAATGTGAACCATTATAATATTACTTTCTGCTATTTATATGCCCACATTTTTCGAGAATCTCGCATGACTGTGATCCGACATTGAATAATAGGTCAATTGCTGACATAGTTGACTCAAAACCATTGTATCTTTGTCGGTAAACTGGATGTTTAAATTCAAAAAATTTCAAATCAATATTACTTTGCTTAAATTTTTTATAATCCAGATAAACCCTTCCAGATGGGCCAGAAAGGTATGTGTCAGCATTGACACTTTTTAGGAGTTCAATCACCATGTCTGTTTTCCGCAAATCTGGATTTACGTGTAATTCACTCGCTCTTTTTACCTCTACTTTTATTCCAAAACATCCAAATAAATAGAATATAATCTCCTCGTTTATTTGCCACAAATATTCAAAATCTTTTTGATATAAATTTTTAAAGAAATTTTGATGGAGCCTAAAAAAATTAGCCTTCATATAGTGATGTTTAATCGTTCTCCAATGGGTTATCATCCACGTTTTATCTATCGGGAGTTTGATGTCACAGATTCTTGTCCCATGTAATCTTCTACCTATCGGAATTGTCAGATAGTTCCAGCCTTCATTCGTCCTTATTTTATTCCTATTTATTATGCTCCCCTTTGGGTATTCCGCAGTATTCAGGATAATGAAATAATTAGAGTACTTTATTTTACTAAAAAATCCGATCCAGGGGAGATAATTTGGTTGATGTATGGCTACTGTTTTCACTATTTAACCAATAACCTTATTCCTTCAAAAGCTTGGGCGTAAGGAAAATTGACCTGAATTCCCCGGGAATATGCAAGAGCCCTGATATATTGCGCATTAAAATATATCCTGAAATCCTGGGACTTGTATTGCGCCAGGGCTTCCATTTTATTTTCTAGATATTCTTCCTTCAACTGAACGAATATATTCATGGTAAATGTTAGGTTGTTCCACGGGTGTTCATATCCCCAGATCGAACATGAAGTCTTGAAGGCTCTTAATGCCTCAATATGTATAACTTGATGGTCTTGATGAAGGTCGTTAGATGATGGTACTAGAACCAAATCTGGTTTGATTCTTTGATTTATTTTGATCATTTCCTCCAAGATCTCTTGCCGCTTAGTTGGAAAGCTTCTCGGTTCATAATCTAAAATAAATATATTCTCACTAGGGACACCCAAAATTTCAGCTGCTTTTTTATACTCTTTTTCTGTTGTGTCCTTGGGGAAATTTTTAGGAATCGAGCATTTAGCGGGTGAGAAAGCGACATAATAAATCGTTTTTCCTTCCTTAGCAAATCTGGATGTGGTTCCCCCTGCACCAAGTTCACCATCATCAGTATGCGGACTCAATACGAGTATTGTTCCATAATCTAACATCATTTAATTATATCTCTTTTACACATTAATATTAACTGTCTGATATCTTAGAGTTTTTACGCATTATATCTGTAACATAACATATTTAGCAAACATCGCTATCAGTAATTTCTGAAAATATCAGCGATCCTAACTTCCGGAGAGTAATATGCTCGGTGACAGGGAGTTTTAAAGCGGTATTCAACACGTTATTAGAAAACCTAGTCTTATTTAACGTATGATCAAAGCAGATATTTATGATTACTTTCCTCTTGCCCGACTATTTTATGAGCACTCACTATTGTATTTATTCAAGCAATATCAGGTGATATTTATTATTGGTGTTCCGTATACCCGATTTCTTAATTCGAAATATTTAGAAAAAGCAAATAGGAATGGGATAGTATCTACCCTCGATAGTAGTTTCCTATTTTCTCTTGGTTATGATATCAAGCGTAATATATTCACCTTAACTATTATAAGATTATATGGTTAGAATTTAGTCAGAATTTCTAGTCCGTTGTAGGAAATTAGTTAACAATACTACCATTTTGGTTATACTTTTATAGATTTTTCACTGGAACCATAGCCTGCCTCCATAAACTATACCGCTTTCTAAGTTAATCCTATCGCACGTTACCGCAAGGAATAAAAAGAATACAGAATATTTATAAATATGGTTTCATTAGGGGAATTTTACGCGTGATTTGCTCTATTAACTTGAGTATGATTCAGATGATATTCCGGAGAATAACATAATAACCGTACAAGTATTTATCATTTACGTTAATTATGTTTTGCTGAATGTCTGATTTTTAGAAAACATGAAAAATCTCCTGGTATTGTACGCTGAACTAAGAGTTAACATAAAATTTACTCGGCATTTTGACTTGTTGAATTATATAGACATAGATTCTGTGGATTTTTCCTCGAAAATTCGCTGTAACGTGACGCTTGAATAAATGTAATATTTTGTTGTTAAAGGAATTTACAGTAATAAATAATCTAATTGATCTCCTAAAAATGCTGTAGCCAAAGTTATTTTGTCTAAGTTCGGTGGGATTAGTTAAGTTAAGTTACGTTAATTATGTTGACAATTTATTCATATTGTCTGATATTATATATAAAATCCGAAAAAGAGCAATTACCAACATTATAGAAACGCTTGATGGACAGAATAAGTGCTTGAGCAATGCTAAAAGGACTTTAGAGTATACTGGCGATGTCCAATAACTATAGCTCATTAACCTATGATTATTACCAAGAGTTAATCTCCAAGTTGCGTGAAATTTACTCCTTCATTGATTTTAAAGAAGGCAAGAAAAGCACAACGGCAGATAAGTCGCAAGTAATTATAAGACACGATGTTGATATGGACATGGAGTCGGCGTGTAACATCGCCTTAATAGAAAGAAATCTTGGAATTCAATCCACTTTTTTCCTTATGCTTCGTTGCCCGTTATATAATTTATTTTCAAGCCATTGTTCCCAGCAAGTAAAACAGATACTATTGGCAGGGCACCACTTTGGACTCCATTTTGATTGCTGTTTGTACGAAGATATCTCTGAGGATAATATAGAGTACTATATCACTAAAGAGTGTCTATTGTTAGAAGAATTCTTTGAACG
>JAEOSP010000280.1 GCA_016840305.1 Candidatus Hodarchaeota archaeon | reverse complement strand
TCTCCATAGACGTTCTTCGAATAAGAAAAAACCATCGTAATAATGATAATCCCGAATTGGAGGATCGCCATTGTAGGCTTCTTGGGAGTCTATCTCTGCATCATCGAAATAGAATTGCAGTTCTGGATAATTTGTCCAGTTCGCGAATGTTATTCTTATGGTTAATTCTGAATTTGGCGCTAACTCAGAGAATGCTTCTTGTATTTCTGTTTCATTCACTACCCATTCCAAATCAGAGGTATTCAGGCCCAGATGAGATACATTATGAAAAACCACTAAATCTATTGAGATATTGGTTCCATATACTGGATTTGGTATATAATGCTGAAATAACACTATATCGAATATCCATTGTTCTAAATAATCATTGGCGTCTGCACCTATACTCATAAACTCATCTAAATCCATTCTTGCATAGTGACGCACATATGGATTTCTGTCATTCCATAAATAATACCATTGAGTATACCATTGGTACGATGTTGGGTCAAAAAAGTAATCTCGATATTTTTGTCCATAACCTGCATATGGGAACTTCGCATCAAAGTTTAACGGAAAATCCCATTCATTGCGCCACCAATGACGTTGAATACCAGTATCAGGACTAATTTCCTCTACTGTGAACCAATGTTCTTCGGAATGATCAGCCGTATCAAATTTTGTGAGATTTAAAACATAATAACAATAATCAGACGAGGATTCGTAGGGATTATTGTGAAACCATTCTTCTACTTCTTCAGCTGGAATTGCTGTTCCATTCTGCTCATAAAAGATATCACGCAAATGTCCGTCCCTTGCCTGGTCCTCCAATGCAGTCATATTGAGTTTTGATGTCACAGCCTCAGTATCTGCAACATTATCAACAAACATCGCTAAATCTTGTTCATAAGATGAATTAGCTTCATAAAAAGTATAATTGACAAAGTAATCAAATGTTTCATACCCCCATAATTTATCTAGAAGATAATACTCAATTTGCTCAAAATCCACTACTCCAGTATCATAATTTATGAAGATAAATGCCATTTCTAGGGTCTGGTTTCTATCGAACAAGGGAAAAGGGTCTTCAGCACTATTAGTGTTAATACTAGCTATACCATTCATTTCAGATCCAATTAAGGGAGGAGCAAGAAATAGTGAGAAAAATAATATGAGCCATAAACGTGATATCTCAAGATTTTTCATATATTCAGAAATCGCTTAGGAGTTTATAAAGGTCATTTTAGCTGCATAAAAGGCCACTCTGGATAGACTTATTATAATGGTTTGATGGAGACCAGACACGAATATCTGTTTAGAAGCTCACTGAATAAGAATGAGTAGAAGGCCAGTGTCAATAATGAAACACAAGAATAAATTGAAGAATATCTTTGGTACAATGTATTTACTAATTCTTACTTTTTTTGTATTCAGTAGTATTTTCTATTCTCTACAGATCACAACATTAGAAGGAAATGTTACCCTTCACTCGAATGAAAGTTTTATCTGGAAATTATCCTGGGAGGAGAACAGGAAATATTCAACTCGCATCGATGTCGAATCAGGAATATCTGTAGATATTTTGTTACTGGATTCCGCAAATATCGAAAAATATAATGAAGACGCGGTAGAATTTCAGGTTCTTACAACCGCCTCACAATTAAATACCTCTCTATTATCTTATGATTATATTGTTCCAAAGACTCAGAATTATTATTTAGTGATCGAAAATAGGAATTTTACAACAGGAGGAGCAATTTCTCTAGGAGAGGTAACTGTAAATATGGAAATTAAAGAAATTACAACTCCATACACAGTATTAGAGCTAATAATACACTGGGTTGTGTTTTTGGGTTCTGGATTAATTTTGCTGTATATTACTAAGTGTATGGAACCATTTTCTCCAGAAATCTATACTCAGGATTCTGGCAAAATCTCCCCAACTTTGTTCAACGATCCCCATGAATATTGTTTTTATCCTAAAACTGGTGATAAGAGATATCATTGGATAAAAAATATAGCGATATCCATTATGATAATTTCTTCGATTTTAATAATATTTTATAGCTTTTCTGTGTTAATTAATGAGAGGTTTTACATTGATCTACCCGTATCATTTGCTCTCTCTCTTCTTCTCTATATATTACGAATAGGATTATTGGTTATGTTTATTTCTTGGCTTATTCTTGATTATTTTTTTGGTAGATTTCTATCATGGCCATTTATCATGGTTGGACACTTATTATTTAGACAATTTAAATTTAGATTTTTTTCTGAGCCCCTTGTATTCATTAATCCCAGTAAAAGACAGGTACGTCAGGGAGATGACATTATTATTGAATCTGTCCCTCATAATGCGGTTGTCACTATATATAAAGGATTTGAGGAAGATGCATTTGTCCGAGTAGGTTGGATTGGAACACAATATTCAACCTATCACTATTCAATAGATTGGGAAGTGGGAATAAGATATAAAATTGATAATCTTGAGCATAATGTTCCTCTCTTTCTTCATTCAGAACATTTAGGGAGATTTCATGATTCTTCTAAACCGCCTCTGTTCGATTGTAATTGGATTGATGTATATGCTCAGAAAATTGCAGAGCTCTTGGATATTCCTTTAGTAGATATATCAGATGATCAATCCCACACATTCCAACCAGAACATTTACAAACACCGTTAATTCATCTTTTAAAAGAAACGAAACTGCGCAAACCTTCCATGGATAAAGATCATCAAGCTAAAAAGCTAAAAGAATTTCAGGGAATATCATATGATAGTTCTCAGATTGAAATTCAGAAGAGAGATGATCGAGTTGATATAATAACTCCAAGAAAGTGGATTCTTCCAAGAGCATGGAAAGAACGATCAGCTTATAGTTTTGGACTGATCATTAGTGTTATCTACATAGTATTTGTTCTTGTCAGCTTCGGATTTCCTTGGTTTATTCAACCATTCATAGATTCAATTTCAAGGCTGCTATTTTCCATCCCTAAACTAGTTTTTGGCTTTTCAGATGAATTCAGTCGGTTATTGACACTGATTATAGGAATCGCTATTTGTCTCTTTATTTTCTTAGAATCTTTACATAATCGGACAATTCTATCAATTTATAAAGATAAAATCAGCATTCGTGAAAGTATTCTCCCCTTCACAAAAAAAGAAATTCAATTGGAAAATCTGAAATGGTTACGTCAACTAACTGTTTGGGAAAAGAAAAGTCTCGAACTGCAAACAAGAGATGGTAGGATAATCTTATCTGGTGATTTTGAAAATACAGCAGAATTCAAATATTTAATATTAAAAATCCTATCTCAACAAAATCTATGAATAAGATGTTACTATATGAAAGAAGTGAAGTTAATTTCAAGGTTACAAGAACTTAGTATTACATTCGATTAGGAATTTCAAGAAAAAAATCCTTTTTCAAACGCTAAACCATATCGTGAACCCATTTCTGTTGAAAATCTCTCCAGTAACCTTTAAAACCATTTTTCTTTTCGTACCAATTCCGAACTATAGTGGAAATTACCACTTGATACTCTATTATAGGTAAATCTCTTCGCAATAGGTAATTTCTGCTGACTATTAATCAAATGCACCGAATAAAAACAATCACAGCGTATATAGATACTTATAGGATAGAATTAGAAAATTCTAATAAAATAGAATTCATATCTTTATAATAATTGTTAATAAATTTGGATTTGTAATTTATGGCTGAAATTAAATCTATAGCTGCGTTCATTCCTGGGAATAGATTGGAAATCGAGGAGCTAGTTGATCACTATCACGCAATGTCTCAATTAAACTATAAGATTGCGCTGCGTATGATGAAACGTACCGTGAATCGTTTTCGTGGTAAAGCTTTAAGTACTGTTCGCTGGATCTACAATCAACGCTTAATGTTACGCGAAAAAATAGTCCCTGGCCCAAACGAAGATGCTTTAACTGCAGGTATTAGATCTTTCAATTATGCTATTAAGCGAGCTGGTATTGAACCTCATCAAATCGATGCATTGTTCGTTGTATCAGAATCATACCCCTATGCGGTGAAATCCAGTACTGCACTTGCAGGGAAAACAGGTGTAACAAATCTGAGATTCGGAGTTCGAGGTGAATTTGCTTGCAAACCCTTCGGCGAATTTCTTGAAATTGGTGCTGCACTTATTGATGCTGACCGTTGTCGCTATGTCGCTATTACGGCTACTGATGCTTCACAAGGAGCACCTGGAGATGATTTAGAATTTTCTGCTTCCTTTTACTCAACTACCATGATCCTTGGTAAAGAAAATGGTGGAGGTATCGCCTCACTCGAAGGTCGAACCTCTGTAAATTATGATTTCTCTGATTTTATTCGGAAAGAAGGTGAACCATTCCCTGAACACGAAGGACAGGGAACAAGTCTAGCTTTTCGTGGAATGATTCTTTCTGCAGTAAAGAAGCATGTTGAACGTTATAGCATGTCTCCTGATTGCCTTCCAAGGAAAACATGGGTCATTCATAGTCCTAATGGTTCTTTTCCCAATGAAGCTTTATTAGATGTTTCTAATCATTTTGGAATAGAGTTAGCAGAGAAGAAATTTAATGAGAATGGAAATATGCTTGGTATTGAACCCAAGGTTAAAATTTCAAACCTTGCTCCTCAAATAGCGAACGGGTATTCTGCAACTGTTCCAACAGCACTGTGTGCTGCGATGGAAACAGCAAAGAAAGGTGATGAGATTATGACTGTTCTTTATGGGTCAGGTGCAGGATCAGATGTTATTAGTATAAAATTGCAAGTCGACGGATCTAAAGTAGCTAATGGTGAAGTTCCAACCGTACAAGAGCAAATTGATTATAAACAAAAAATCTCTGTTGAAGATTATATTAATTTCCGTGATAACCCTGAAAAAGTTGCTAAACATGTCGCTCTCTTGGAAGTAGAACCCCTATCAAAAGAAAGCTATCAAGTTGAGGGGTGTCCTGAATGCGGTGCAGTTTATTTTGGAGATAGTTGGGCTGCTGATAATTTTCCAGATTTTGCTCCTCCAGAGAAATTCTTGGAATTGAAAGGTAAATGCCTCAGAGGGATCCAAAAAAAGAAAAGCGATGCGAAAAGGATTTGTGGAACAAAATTGGTAGAAATCAGGATTCCTATGCGCGCAAAGGTTACGAAAGTTACCTTTTTTGGTGGAAAGAAGCAGGCAGGTCATCCTGAAAGCCCTTTCTGGTCAATGTTTGATCAGAAAATGGTTAGAGCATTCAACTATAATCCAAAAATCTGTAATTTCATAGAGGGACAAGAAGTAAAAGCAATAATCGGACGTTGGCGACCCACTCCCAAAGATTGGGTACCTATCCTTTATGTTCCAATGTATGCACCATTACGTAGTGATTTTGCAAGACCTCAGTAAACTCTCTTGAATATTTTATTTTTGACACTTTGGACAAAAGAAAGTACTTCGTTGTCTTTGAATCTTTCTTTTGATTGGTGTTTTACAATACTTACACGGATCATCTCGTCTTTGGTATACTCTGTGCCATCGTTGCGCTTGTCCTGTGTCACTCGATGGAAGAACGTAACGAGCGTCAAAAGAACTACCCTTATCAAAGAGGGCTTTGAGTAATATCTTAGAAATTGAATTTCCCAGATTATTTTTCTCGGGATTCGACAAACTTGGTATTTCACGTTCTGGATTAAGCTTTGCTTCGAACAGAATTTCTGATTTGTAGATATTACCTATTCCTGAAACTAAGCGTGGGTCCATGAGTAATTCTCCCAAAGGCTTATTCTGAAACCTTTGTTCCTCTAACATTGTTAAGAATCGAAGCATTGGAAAATCTTTTACTAATCCATCAATCCCCAATGTTTTTATTGGTCGATATCGTTTAACTGCTTCTAGTGACGGAAAGGTTCGAAATTGACCAAAATTTCTGGAATCATCAAACACCGCATGTGGAGGAGACTCCATTTGAAGAATTACTTTGGGATGGGTACTCTTTGATTCTAATTCATCAAGGGAATCCAATACAAGCCATCTTCCAGACATACCGAGATGATTAAGTATAACTACTTCACTTTCTAATTCCCAAACAAGAAATTTATTGTATCTGGTAATATTCTGAATTTTTTGATCATCAAATTGAGTGAATTCTTCTTGCTTATTTTGATACTTAGGATATTTCTGTGATAACGATGTTAATGTGATTTTTACTGATTTGTTGAGTAACTGGAGAAGCTCTTGCCTTACTGCCTCAACCTCTGGTCCTTCTGGCATGATATAATTCACCACTAAGAAATATTTGGGTCACTAAATTGAAAAAGTGCTGATGCTCCAGCTACGATCAGAAAGATGCCTATCATCTGGCCAATTGGAATGGTTTCATAAAATGCTAGTACTCCGAAAAGAACCGGTAATAAGGTAGAAAAACTATTAAACAATGGAACAACGACTGTGGCCCTTTCTCGCTGAAAAGCAGTCTGAAGTGTCAGAAACGAGAGTAATTGAAAGATCAAGAACCAAGAGAAAACAAAAATAAGGGAAAAAACATCATTATAGACTAAGCTTAACACTTTAGTAGCTACAGCACCTAAACCACCAGTTATCCCTGAAGCAAATCCTAAAAACGCACCAGATTTTGCAGGAGCTAGTTTATTTTGTAATATTCCTAGTATTGATAAGCATATAATTATCAAAAATGTGATCATTAGAACCAATGATGTATCAAAAGTTGGAGTTTCTAGCGTATCTGTGTAGGAAAAAATAGGGATTAATATTACACCTAAAATAATAGCTGCTAATCCAATCCATTCATATAGGGACAGTTTTTCGTTTAGATAAAGAATTGCAAATAAAACTAGTACCAATACTCCTGCATTGTTCAATGGTGCAATTACAGATAGAGGGGCCAATGAAATAGCAATAAGAAACAATATCCAACCTGTAGAAGTTAATAATGTACCAAATAACCATTTCCGACATTTCAAAACTAGTGTCATTGTTTCAAGGATTTTCTGTCCTTTGATTGAAGGTAGGTCTGAAGCTTCACTTTTTTGCAATAAGAAACCGATATTCAAGGAACAGGTGCCAATCAAGGCTATTAATATAGGAACTACCATAAATTAACTCCATTAATCTTTGGTATCTATGGAAATACGATGTTTTGATCTTTGGATCACAAATTTAGGTAAATAGTTTTCCCTTTATTGTATATTACATTCTGACAGATTAACTAGGTATGCTTCTATAATTCAAACCGATTAATCACCTAATATTAAGAGTTGAAAAGGATGAAAAAAACCTTACAATTAAATCGGAGTTTATTCCTTCTACTTGGAGTAATATTGTTATTAC
>JAEOSP010000279.1 GCA_016840305.1 Candidatus Hodarchaeota archaeon | reverse complement strand
TTTTCTGCTAAAAGGTTGTCATAAATCATTGGTGTTTGAGTAAAATCAATAAAGGCTTTACCATCGAAGACGATTGCTAAATGATATACTTCTGAATTTAAACTAAAATTAGGGGGTGTATAAACCCAGATTCTTCTTTTCTCATTTAAGATGTTGCTCGAAAAATCTAACTCTTTCAAATCTCCTCGAGGAATATTAGGTTTCGGTATTGTCCATCGCTGAGGTTTTGTATCGGGCATTTCAAGTACAGAATATGTTACTTCGAATTTACCCCCTTCTCTTCTATATCTTTGAAAATATTTCTTTAAATTAAATGGATCGTGGGTTAATGTATCCCAATGGTGTATTAAGTTGTCATAAAACCTATTAAATCTAAGAGAATTATTTTCACTAAAGGTATAAATGGTTCGTGTTCCATTTCGAACCAAAAAGCTTTTATAAAAAACATTCGTATCCTCTATTTTATTACAGACGTTATTAGAAACCATATCGTCTTGATCTACGAGTGCTGTTATTACAACTACACTTTTAGTTTCTTTATCTCCTTGAAACACAAAGGTAACTAATTTAGCATCCTCTACACCTTCAATTGATTCAATTATAGGACTACCACTTTTTTCTAATCGCTGCCATAATCCCTCTATGGCATTTCTATTTCCATTTTTAACTTCAATTTTTATTTTTTCAATAATGGGGCTAGAATACTGGGTTGTCATATTTAAGAACTAATCTAGAACTAAAAACAGTTTAATTTTAGATAAATAGACACCCGATATTAATTTTTTCCTTCTGAATAATCATATTTAACTAATAGAATATTGGAAACTGATAAAAAATAAAAAATAAAAATAAAAAGAGAATAAGATTTACCTTAATCAAGATATTGATAAAATTAAATTTAATTAGGAGATTTATACAATGAGTAAATCCAATCAAAAATCAGATTTTCCGATTGCTGAACCTCACGATCTCTCTGATCGATCAAAATGGTTAAGAGAGTATTACTTTAAAGGGGCTAAAAGAGAATGGAATAATCAGTTTATGTCCTTCACTACTGGTACAGACTGGGATATCGTATGGCATGAAACCGATTATTATGTTGCGCCTGAAACGCATACTTATGTAGGTATTAAAGATCAAGGTGTTTTCCATAGTTCTTTTCGATCAATGGCTGAAACTATAGATACTTTACCTGAAAACTTCTGGGATTTATCATTACCCGAACGTAGATCGGTCTTCTTTAAGGAAGTAATGGTAAATTATATTCCCCAAGAAATTGTTGGACCTAGTTTACTGACAGGTTCGAGGTTCAATACACAATTAAGTAAATGCTTCAATAAAAAAGAAGCTAAAGATTATTGGACTAAGAACATGAAAACCAGAAGTAGCTTCTTCAAATTTCATAACTCAGGTTTTGGTAATACTGGAGCAACAGCTGGACACCTAATTCCTGATCACGAGACTGTTATAAACAAAGGTTTTAAATTCCTTTATGAAAAAGCTAAAGAAAGCTACGATGCTCTTGATAAAACGGAGAAAAATGGCCCAAAAGGAGAAGAATTGCGCGCTATGATGACATCTGCTGAAATCCCAAGAGAATTAGCTAAGAAATATGCTGAAGAATGTAGAAGGTTGAAAAATCATGAGAAAGATCCAAAAAGAGCCGAAGAACTTGAACAAATGGCAAAAAATATGGAACGCGTCCCATGGGAACCTGCTGAGACATTCTGGCAAGGAATCCAAGCCTTATGGTTAACCCATATGCTAATATTATCAGAAGAATCCTACCCTGGAGCTGGAACTTCTTTCGGAAGAACGGACCAACATCTTTGGTCACTTTATAAGAAAGATGTGATTGACGAGAAAAATATTACCAAAGAGTTCGCAAAGGATATTCTAGGATCTTTCTGGTTTCATTGCAATACTGTCTATGACTCAATGGTAAACGTTGGAAAACAAGGTATCACTTCAGCATTTGGCCAGCTCATGACATTATCTGGATGTGGTCCAAATGGCATCGATTTAACAAACGAGTTAACTTATACCATTTTAGAAGTTATCGATGAGTGGTCGCCAATTCTAGAGCCAAAACCAAATGTTAGACTCCATAAGAATTCACCAGAAAAATTACTAAATATTATAATTGATATGGTCTCCCGTTCCCAAGGAGCACCTTTCTTGATTAATTTTGATGAAAGAAGCATTGCCGGTATGATTGAAGAAGGTATCCCAGAGGAAGATGCTTGGGATTATGCATGTGTTGGTTGCCTTGAAAATACAATGCAAGGAAACGACCGCAGTGGAACTGTAAATTTAAACCCGAATTTAGCAAAAACAATTGAGTTGGTATTATGGAATGGAAAACTCATGCCTGGAAATGTGGCAAAGGGTTGGAATAAAGAAGGAGAACAATTCGGTCCAAAAACAGGTGAACCAGAGAAATTTAAAACCTGGGAACAGTTTTTCAATGCATGGAAATACCAAATGCAATATTCTACTAAATATTTATCCGATGTT
>JAEOSP010000278.1 GCA_016840305.1 Candidatus Hodarchaeota archaeon | reverse complement strand
AAATGAGCAAAAACAAAAAAACCCTCCAGATCCAGATTCTTTCTCAATTCCTGATTCTTATCAACGATGTCAAAATTGTGAAAAATTCTTACCTGCTGGTATCGAGAAGTGTGGATTCTGCGGCACTACAATAATAAAGGAGAAATAATTTATGTCGTTCGCCTTTGGATGGAAAAATCTATTCCGAAAATGGAAGCAATCCCTTTCCTACATAGCAACTATTGCGATTTTAGTGGGAATTTCAGTATTTTTTATCTATTTAGGCAACGGATTAGGATTAATCTTGTATGGTTCTACTCCACAGTATAATATAACTACTCAGGAACTCTTTTCCCAGTTCTTTAAATTTATTGTGTACGCATCAATGGTAATTGCGTTAGTTTGGACTATCGTTATCAATCATTCAATCATTCAGAACAAAACTCATGACATGGCGATAATGAAAGCGGTTGGTGCTATCCAAAAAAAACTAAGGTCTCATTTCTTTTCAGTGGTTTTGCTTATTGATATAATTGGTATCATACTTGGAGTAATTTCTGGATTCATCTTGTATGTGATCTTTTTCTTCATACTATCAGCATTTGGTTTCAATATCGTGATATATATCGATATTATCTTTGTACCAATATTGATAGCAAGCATCATTGTGTTCATTTTTTTAGTGAATGGATACGAACTGTGGAAAATTTCAACTAAAAACTATTCTCAAATTGCATTAGGTGATATTCCAAGAAATATTGATACTCAGTTAGTAAATCGTTTTCCAAGAAACCGTCTAGCTTTACGAATCAAGCTTGCTCTGAGGAATTTGACCAGAAAACGAAAATCATTCTATAGAGTACTAATTACAACAGGAATTACGTTATCTATCATCGTAACTCTTACAACTAGTTCTATTATTATCTCTTCGACGTCAATTCTAGGAATAAAGGGAGCTCAAGGTGGAGATACATTAGTATTTGGCCATAAGGATGTTGTCAACCAATATATCGACAGATATGAAGAATTCTCAAACTCATCCCTTGAGTTTGATAATATAGGAAATCTCACTCATTCAAATTATTTGATGAACGAATCTGATATAGACACTATGATGAACTCTCTTGGAAATCCGGATATAAATTACTGGAATAAACGATTATTTGTCTATGAATTCGCACGAGAAATAAAAGGGTTTATAACTGCTATCGAAGATGGGGTTACTATTTCCAGAGTCGTAGGTAGTAATCGTTCTTCAAATGTTCCTGTAATAGGTATTGAATTTGATGACTTTACTTCCAAGTGGCAAATAATAGGTACAATAGATTCCTCACCTAATTCAGCACTCGTAGGGGATACTCTTGCATATAAGTTATTTGAAGCAGCCATTTATCAAAAAATCCAATTAGAAAATATCACCACAAATGTATACAACATAACAGGAGTATTTTTAGATTCATTTTGTGCGGGTTTTGCCACCTATGTTCAATTAGGAGCTTTACAACAAGATTTCAATGTTTCTGAAAAAGTTAATCTGTCAATTGTAAGTGTCTCGTCTTTAGCAGATAGAAGTAGTCTCATTGAGGATCTTCAATCGGAGATAACCCTAACATTCGGTTCTGATTACATTGTTCGTGATTTAACCCCAACCTTTGAGATGAATATCCATTCTTTATATCCTTTTGTTGTAATTTCTGCAATCATCATATTGATTGAAACAATTGTGATTATTGCATCGTTATTCTTCTACCAAACAGGTAATTTCCACGAACGTGCTCCTGATTATGTAATAATAAAGGGAATGGGAGGGACAAGTAAACTGATCAAGAAAATAATCTTCTATGAAGATATTGATATACTAGGAATTGCAACAATCATAGCACTGGGAGTAAACTTGATTTTTAATGGGATGTTGCTATATCAAGATGCGATATTGCCTCCCCTTTGGCTTATCTTACTCTTATGGATTGGGATTTCATTGATAATAATTTTACTAGTGAGAATATCAATCATATTTCTCTATAGAGAATTAAAAAGAAGACAACAAGAGATTTTAAAAGACTTTAGCAGAGCAAAATAAAGAAAAAATACTACCCTAACCGTTTTTTTAGGTTTTCAATTTCTAGTTTTTGCTGCTTAGTACGGTTTTTAAGAATCTCGATTAAAGATTTCATCTCATTAATTTTTATTTGGTCTTTTCCGGGTCCTTGGCTCAGTACAGAAACTTTATCTTGTAAGCTCTTATTTTCCATTTTCAGTTCTTCTATCTGTTTAGTGAATTCAGCCGTGTTTACTTTCGGTTCTGCTGTTTCTGGTTCTGGACTGAGTTGCCACAATTTTTCTTTTAGAATATTTTTTGCTTTCTCTAGTTCATCTATTT
>JAEOSP010000277.1 GCA_016840305.1 Candidatus Hodarchaeota archaeon | reverse complement strand
CTAGGGAAAAATCTTTTTGATTCTGTTCCAGGTTCCATTAGATGGGAAGAGGAATATAAGGAGGTAATAAAGACAGGTACCCCCTATTTTCTGGATGATTATGAATATACACCGACTATTGGTCCCTATAAAGGTCAACTACTCTATTCTTCATCAAAAATCGTACCATTAGTCATAGATGGGAAAACAAATGGAGTGATAATGATCTTAGAGGATATTACAGAACGTAAAAAAGCTGAAAACAGGCTTCGTACTAGTGAATCAAGGTTTCGTAGTTTATTTGAGGAATCTCCCGTTCCTTTAATGGAATTCGATTTATCTGAAATCAAAGAATATCTAATAGAAAAGAAAAAACTAAGTAATTCCCAAGAAGTCTTGAATTTCCTATCCGACAACCAGGAAAATCTACGTCAGATTCTTAAAAAAATAATATTTGTTGATGCAAACGAATCATTCTTGAATCTTTACGAATTGAAGAACAAAGAAGAGGTTCAAACATTATTAATGCCTGCTGAGGGTTTTCCATTTGTTAAGCAAGCAATTTCATCAATTTTATTTGGGCAAGAATCCTTTGAGATGGAATTACAAACTACTACGTCAAAAGGAAAAGTAATTCATGGACTTGGTCGGTTATCAGTTGTTTCTGATTATGAAGATACATTATCCAAGGTTTTCTTTACTATTATCGACATTACTTTGATTAAAGAAGCGGAAAAAACACTAAGAGAAAATGAATTGAGACTGTACGAATTAATTGAGACTTTACGTGATAGTGAAAGAAAAGTCAGAGGTATCATTGAACATTCAACAGATGGGATAGCACTAATTGACGAGGAGGGTAGAATTATCGAGTGGAATAATGCTATAGAGAATTTAACAGAAATAGATGCAGAAAAGGCCTTGGGAAGACAATTCTGGGAGGTTTATACACCAGTAATTCCAAAACACGTACTCGCTTCTGATTCTGGTAAATTAATTATTTCTCGAATCGAAGCTCTTTCCGAAACAGGGAAGGCCGATTGGATTTCGAGACCTCTTATCACAGAAATTGCATTGAATCTGGGCCATAAATTTGTCCAAATTAATATATTTCCAATTAAAACACAAAAAGGTTTCAGAATAGGGAGTATTTGGCGTGATATTACAAAACAAAAGGGATTAGAAGATAAGATGAAGGAGGAGCTATTGAAATTTAAAATCGAAGATCAAAACGTATACTTAATCAAAGAAGAAGATCCTCTATTTTCCAGAGAGATTTTCAGTGATATGTTAAGAATTGGGTACTCTGGTTGGATACTGTCTAGAACTCCTGAAATGGAGTATAGGTCTGGTTTCGATGGAAGTTTTAAATTTTTTTGGCTTGCAGAAACATCTCTTGAAGAAGAATATGACTCTCTTTTCCAGAAAATCATTTCTCTCTTTGAAACCTTAGCTCCTAAAAATATTGTCTTGATAGAACGGTTAGACTTCTTAATTTCAAAGTATGGATTTAAGGAAACACTCGTGTTTATTTATAAAATTAGAGAAATTGCCATATTCTTAAATCTCGTAATTTTAATTTCCTTAGATGACCAAATTGTACCAGAGAGTCAAATAAAAGCAATTGAAAAAGAAACAAAAGATGTCCAGCCTAAAGTGCTGGCTAAAATCCCCCTTCATCTCCTTGAGATATTAAGATTTGTTTACAAGCGAAATAATATTGGCGAACATCCTTCTTACACCCATGTAGCATACGAATTGGGAATTAGTCGGCCAACGGCAAGAAAAAGAATTAAACAATTAACAGCGATAGGTTATTTAAAGGAAAACCAAAAAGGTAGAACCAAGGTTTTAGAACTAACTTTCAGAGGACTAAGCTCTTTCACAGAACAGTAGTGAGAAGAATAAACTAGTAATATTTGAAATTTTATAGTGGAAGATAAATAGAAAGAGGAAATCGGGGGAACTTTCTTCTTTTTTTTATCCAGTTGCTACCGTTTTGCATAAGTGGTAAGATAATTGTTAATAGCCTTTTTGATGCCTACTTCAAGGCTTTTATGATCGGTACGGGTGGATTCGATGACCTTACTTCTAAAGATATCAGAAATTTGGTTGGCCTGTAATTTTCGTTCTTCAAAGGAACTTCCTTGACCTTGTTCTGTCTCAGAAAGTGTCTTTTTGTAAATTTTCTGCCATTCTCGAATAGCTTTCCAGTAAAAACCCTTGACAACGGTTTTAGAAAGGTCTATCTCTTGTGAGACAATGTCTGCAAACTCATCAATAATTTTGCTTTGGATTTTATCTAGTTCTATTCTCTGTCTAGAGATCTTTTCCATATCGAGTTGATAGACGATTTATGATTTTATAGTCTTTCTAGAAAAAAAATACGTCTAATAAGTGAAGCTTACTTCCTGAATATATTTTAGAATATATACGAATAATTTAATTGACAACTTTTTTACCCTGCTTTCGATCGTAATTTCAATCTTTTGAGGAATAAAAAATGACTGGTCAAACCTTGATCCAGAAAATATTTGCTAAGGCCGCTGGGAAGGAAACAGTGGCAGAAACTGAAATAGTTTTCGTATCTCCGCATATGATTCTCAGTCATGACAATTCTGCGGCGATTTCAAAAACATTTTACAAAATTACTGGTCCTGAAGGAAAAGTGTGGAATTCAGATCGTATATTCATAGCTTTAGATCATTCGGTACCCCCTCCTGCCTCTAAGCATGCTGATGACCATAAGATTATCCGGGAATTTGTAAAAAAGCAAGGAATCACGAATTTTTACGATGCCGGTACAGGGATTTGTCATAAAGTACTCCCTGAAAAAGGACACGTTCCCCCCAATGTTGTGATACTCGGGAGTGATAGCCATACCACCACACATGGCGCCTTTGGAGCAGCAGGTATCCCAATTGGAAGAACTGAAACGGCCTCTGTCTGGTCTATAGGCGAAACATGGCTCATGGTTCCTCAAACTATTAAGGTTACAGTTAAAAACGATCTCCCAAAGGATATTTACGCAAAAGACATAATTCTCGATATCATCGGTCGAATATCAGCTGATGGAGCGACCTATAAAAGTATGGAATTTTATGGTAAAGCAATTGCGAAGATGCAGATGTCTGAACGAATGACAATTAGTAATATGACAGCTGAAGCAGGAGCTAAAGCTGGAATATTTCCTGTAGATGATGTTACGGATGAATGGAATCAGCAATTCAATTTTACTTATGATCGAATCTCAGCGGACAAGGATGCGTCTTATGAGAGGGAGTTGCTTTTAGATCTTTCTGAGTTAACACCACGTGTAGCACAACCTCATGCAGTTGATAATGTTGTTCCTATAGATGAATTAGGTAAGGTAAAAATTGATACTGCTTTAGCGGGCACCTGTACAAATGGATCCATTGAAGATCTTCGGGTTTTAGCTGATATTTTGAAAGAAAAGAAAATTCATTCCGATGTTCGTTTACTCGTATATCCTGCATCAAGAGAAACAATGATTCAGGCAACAAGTGAAGGCCTAATCAATATTTTTCTCCAAGCTGGCGCTCAAATAGGAATTCCCGCTTGCGGTCCTTGTCTAGGGAATTACGGTGGATGCCTCGCGTCAGGAGAAGTAGCTGTTTCGACTGCTAATCGGAATTTTAAGGGACGAATGGGCACTCCCAACGCGGAAATTTACTTAGCTAGCCCCGCAGTAGTAGCTCGATCAGCCTTAGCGGGTTTTATTACAGATAAGGAGGTCTAAATCGATGAAATGTCAAGGTAAAATGTGGATTTTTCCAGAAGATGGTATAAATACTGATGTGATCTTCCCAGGTAAGTACACATATGAACAACTCTCTCCAGCACAAATGGCAGAGCATGCAATGGAAGATTATAAGCCTGAATTCTCAAAAACAGTCCAGAAAGGAGACATTATCGTATCTGGGGGCAATTTCGGTGCTGGTTCATCACGAGAACAAGCAGTGATTTGTTTAGCAGCTGCAGGTATTTGCTGTATTATCGCAAAGTCTTTTGCACGGATTTATTACCGTAACGCAATAAACCAAGCTTTACCTCTAGTGATATCCCCCGAATGCTCAGATTATATCTTAGCAAATCAAACCGAGCTGAAAGATGAGAAAATTATTGTTGATTTCGATCAGGGACGCATTAACATCAAAAATAAAGCTTTTGAGTTCCCTAAACTTGATGAACAAGCCCTTAAGATTTTTGAAGCGGGTGGATTAGTCGAATACACCAAAAGAAGACTGAAAACTGTGTGAAACAACAGATAACTATATGCACTGAGTAGGTAAAATAAGGAAATAATAGCAATCATTAAAAATAGATAAACAATAGGTCTTCTAGTAATTTTCAATATATTTCAAATTCCTGATTGGTACAATGGTTGATACTATTTCAACTTATTTTTAATTATCAATTCGTTCAAGAAAAATGAAAAATGTATTTTGTCCGACCTACAAGTTTTTTGTAATACAATTGAAGACGATAACAATTTCATTTCTTGTAAAACCACATCTTTGCTCTTTATTTGTATAACCTAGCATTAAGATGCGTTATTGATTTTTGAACATGATCATTTTTGTCCGACAAATTTAGTCATGGTTATGTCCATACGAAAATCGTAGTGGTCGTTTGACCATATAGTGATTTTAAACCAATATAGTAGCTTATCCTCAGTGATAGGAATAACCACTAACATAATTTTCTAATTAATAGGTATTTCTTATTATATTCACATTTTCAAAAGGCTTAAAGTTAGATTATTAGGAAGGGTGATTATAATATTACTTCTCGATTGATGAGTAACTTCACTTCACTGGCCTTTTTAAGTCTAACGAATTAGTTCATCACATTTTTATCACCTGACCTTTAAAATAACCTTTCTGCTATAAAGTAACAATCAGGCCAAGGTTCCGAGTCTGAATAACGTAAATTTTCAAGTAATAAACTTAAATGGTCTTGCCAATGGGTAAAACCGAGTAGAAGTAGATAATAAAAGAGTATTATCTGTAATAAGGTCACTAACAAGCAATGAGTGATAAAAGTCATCCAAGACTTTCCCAATGGACGTTTAATGCTGGTGTGTTGTTTCATCCATTGAAATAAGGTTTCGATCTCCCAGCGTTCCTTTTGAAGTTGAAGCACCGTTAAGGGAGGTAAGGACAAATCATTGGTAAGTACGTTCCAAAAACTATCGTTAGACGAATCTAGTTTACCAACAATTCGACGCCATGGTTTTTCATTATTTGATCCCCAAACTAGGATTTCCAAGGGGCTATCCTCGGTCTGAGGAAACTTTAATATTTCTATTTGAACTCCAATTAGAGTTCGTTTCTTCCAAGGAATACTCCATCCCCATCCGCGAGTGTCTAAGTCTTGAAAACGAGTTAATTTCCAGTATCCCCGATCAAAAATTAAAAATGGCTGAGGTTGATCAACGATTGCATTTACCGACAGCCAACTATTGATTTCTTCAGTTTCATCTAGTAGTACGTCAGCTACGGGAGATTCATGTTCATGACCTCCCGATGGTCCATAATTGGCAATGAATCCATTGATTCCTTCCTGGACCGTATGTATTCGCGCACTAGGAAAAGTCTGTTTCTCACTAGGCACGTACCCCCACGTTGCATAGGGATAACGATCTGGAGATAACTTTAAACTGGTACAATCTATCCGAAATGGGTAATAACCTTGCTGAAGGAGAGTAAATTGAGCGCTTGAGGGAATACTGGGTAATTTCTTCTGTGTCAGAGGAATTAAGTGTTGATAGGTCTGAAATATCCGTACTAACACCTCCTGAATCCGTTTATCAGGAATTTTTCGGGAATATTGCCCTTGAGTGGGTACGTTTCCTTGATAACCACAAATTGCTTTCCAGGATTTATTTTGCTCTAGCTGTCGCACAAAGGGTCGTACCGCTTCGAATTTCTGAATCTGCATCAAGAAAAGACCTTTAATCCATTGTTCACAGCTAAATTCTTTCCTATTTTTGTCGGCATCTGTCTCGTGAATGTGTTTCCTGAGAATACGGGTCAGATGGGTAGTTTTAAAAACTTGGACTGTCCGTGAGGGATAGTGACGGAGTCCGTTTTCTAACGGATGTATTTCTTGTCTAGGTAACATAGAAAAACATTTGGCTCAGAAGTTAAATGCTTGTGGGTCAACTCCGTCATTACTCCCCAATGGTGACTTACTCATCATTCGAGTAAATAAAAGATGTCATATTTATTCTTAAGAATCATCTTTGTTTTAATCATTAATGAAGTAACAGTAGATATAAACAGTTGTTGGAATTGAGTTCTTGAATTAAATAAGTGTTGACAAAATTGAGATTAGAATAAAAAACAGAACGATAATATAAAAGATTCTTGTTGTTCCTTTCCAAAGAAATAAAGCAGTAGTTGTATGAAATAGGATAGTCAATAGTAAGAAAAAGGGATTATGAAAAGAAATTATTCCAATGATTGAGGGAAAAATTATGATTCCAGATAGAATATGGAAATAATAAATTAATCTTGCTCTAACGGGAACTTCAACTGTTAATTTACTTTTAAATGAAGGATATCGAATAATATTCTCATCTTCTCTTTTAAAATATATAAAAAAAGGTTGTAACCAAAGAATTTTTTGATTTTGGGATTCTCCTTCGAAATAAGTTAATTTGGATAAAAAAAATTTTGAGTGGAAGAATGTGTTAAATATATAATCTCTGTGTGTACTTAATTTCAAATTAGGTGATAATATGAACTTATTAAAAATTGTAGGTGGTCTTATAGTTGTCTTTGGCGCATGTATAACCTTAGCAAGTCTGCTTTAAACGAAGTATTGGTGGAAAAAGTGTTTCGGTCATTATATGGTAAACAAGTAGAGCAGATTCAGGGAAAAAATACCAGTACTATATACAAAGTATTTATAAATTAATTTTGAATAATTATTCATAACTTCTAAATATAAGTCCAATGAAGGAGATCTAATAATATGACAAATCCAATATTAAGTCCATCCATTTCAGAATTGATTAACTTATCTGAAAAAGTAGCCATTGTCACTGGTGGTGCTTTGGGTATTGGCCGTGCAATTTGTTATCGGTTAGCTGAAGCTGGTGCCGCTGTAATGGTCGTTGATATCAATCTTGATGCAGCCAAAGAAACTGCAAGCAAGATTGTCGAACATGGTGGGAAAGCAAAAGCCACATCTGCAGATGCAAGCAGTCCTGCTGATGCAGACAAAGTAATAAAAGAGACCATTGATGAATTCGGAAGTATCGACATCCTCGTTAACAATGCTGGTATGTATCCTATGTCTCCGATGTTCGATACAACTGAAGAAATGTGGGACAAGGTACTAGGATTAAACCTAAAAGGTGTTTTCTTTTATACCCAAAAGGTTGCAAAAGCTATAGCTGAATTAAAAAAAGGTGGGAAAATCATTAACCTTGCGTCAATAGACGGATTTCATCCAACGGGAAACTTGGTTCATTATGATGCTTCAAAAGGTGGAGTCGTCATGATGACAAAGGCTTTGGCTTTAGAACTAGCACCACATAAGATTACTGTTAATGCAGTTGCTCCTGGAGGCATCTCAACTCCTGGAGCGGATACTATTTCTGAAATTTATCGAAAACAAATGGAAGCTCAGGGTATGACTGGAGAACAAATTCAAGAAGCTTTTGTAGCTCGAACACCGCTTGGCCGTATGGGGATACCTGATGACATAGCAAAAGTCATACTCTTTTTAGCTAGTGACCTATCAGGATATATGACTGGTACCACTGTTATAACAGATGGGGGTTACCTGCTCTCTTAGTTGATGTTTAGTTTGCTCTATTTTCTTTAAGCGAACGACGATCTAAGAAATTGCGTGTGTAAGTAACCATTTCTGATGGTCTTCATACGCCTTATTTTTTTTACCCAGTTAATTTTTTAGTAAATGCTGACGTTTATCTGATAACAAGTAACTCCCCTCTTTTAAATATGAGATAATTGATTTGGGAAACAAAAAACCTGGTCATTGTATTGAAAATCGGCAGTTATTGTTTACTTAAATTGCTCAGATATAAAAGCATAGAAACTGTTTCTTTCAGGATTACTGTAGCTTAATTTTTAGCGGAAGTTAGATATTTTTAATTCCTTATGTATTTATTATAGCCATTGAATTTAAATTATACACATTTAAACAGAAAAAGGATTAAGGATATATGTATTAACAACAAATGTAAAGTTTTTCATGAGTTAATGTTTATATATAAATTCCGAATATAGCGTTGGTTGTACTCAAGAAGCTCTTTATTTTTGACAAGAGTGGCTCATTTACAATGGGGAAGCTTAATAGAACCAACGACATTGACATGTAAATTAGGGGATTTGACAATCAACTGTTCTCGCTCAAGAAAATGTAATGTTTCGTGTACAGTGCGGTGACAATAAGGAGTCTTCGCATTAATCTCAGCAATAGACATAGAATAACCAAGGGAAAGAATTTGATGAATTACTTGAATGGAAGGAGAAAGTGTTATAAGCACCTCCTCTAGATCAGATACTGAGACAACAGATTTAGACAATAAAAATGCGACTTTTATGATAAACATCAGGCAAACAAATTTGAATGAAGGAAAAGACAAACAACACTATTGATGATAAGTGTCACTCCAAGCCCACCGATCAGCTTAATTGTTGGTGTGTTTTTGACGGCACTAGGCCTATTTAATTCTATTTATATGACTTATTTCTTCCGTAATTAGCTCTCTTAATGTGTGAGTTCGATCTTCTAAACGAAGGAGAAGATTGATTTCGATCATATCATTTTGGTTTTTGAGCCATTTTAAATACTTTAAATTATAATCTGCTTCCTTTTTCAAAGATGAGCATTCTTTAGCATATTGGGATAAATCTTTTTTGGTCTTGCTTTTATAATTCTCGAGAAGTCGATCTATCAATTCAAGTTCTCTTGTTAAATCATCTCTTGACTGGAGTATTAAATTACGATCAATAGGCCACGGATTTTCTCTTTTCACTTTTTGATAATTTCTTATTTGGCCTGATAATTTTATTGCTTCTAAATCAAAATCTAAAATTGAATATTTTAGTAAATCCTTTTCTGAAGGGAGTGATTTTGCATATTTGTCACAAATCTCCCATGCAATTTTAATTTTGGTTACATCATTCAGTTGATCCCATTTTCCTTGTTGTAAGGAGTTACGAATTTCTTGAACATGATTGCTAATGTTACTATCATCAGGATAATATTCTTGTTTTTTACTCGCTCGGATAAATAATGACGAAATAATATTAAATAATGGATTATTGAATATAGGTTCTTGGGCTGCTTGGTGTCTTTTTCTAATTTTGTTCATTTCATTCATTCTTGGTTGTAATTTTTCGTACATTAATTGCCGTGATTTCCTTTGATGTTTTATTATACTTATTTCTCCGGGTTTTTGAAGTGATTCAACCTTTTCTATTTCTCTAAATTCTCCACCTTTTGTAAAATAGGAACGAATTATTTGGTCGATTTCTTCTAGTTTTTCTTCAATGAAGGGGATGTCAAAACTTTTAGGGCGAAATCTTCTAGCATTTGATCCTATAAATATTAACAAAGTCCCACTAATACTTATTAAACCGACCAGAAGGAGTATACTAGCCAAATCAAAGCCTGTGCTAGCTTTTTGATAGTTTACAGCTAAATTAACTGATTCATTATATACTACAGTAGTTTCATAATACCAATAAGAATCTACAACCATATAAACTGTAAAATTACCATTTTCAGGAGTTTTAAGCTCAATTTCCGTCCAATAGGCATTAATTGACGTATTAAGGATAATACGTAGTTGTGCTTCATTAGTATAGATAGTCTCATTATCTTGAATTGTTCCATAAGCTAATACAAGTATACGTATGCTAAAATCCTCATTGTTAGATGTAACATTAATCACTCCACTTACTTTTTCTGTCTCCATGGAAACTATTCCTGGTTCAGGTGTAAAATATAAGAAAACCTCATCTCCAGAATATTCAATTTCCTTATGAGATACCCAATATTCATTTCCATTAACAGAAATAAAGGTTCCAAACAAAGCGAATGATATCAATACCGTAATTAGACTTGTTGACCATTGTACGGTATTAAAACGCATGATTTTCCCTTAACCTTCTAAAAGGATTAACTTGGAGAAGTTTCTAAAAATTAGATTTCTCTTTTTTTATGGGATTAATAGATATTTTTACCTTTTAAGGATAGTTACATTTATTTATAGGATAGCAATATCAAAGCGCTATCTATGGCTAGTAAAATATTGGTGCTATTTTACAAAAATCAATTTCCACGCCTTTAAGGACGTGATTTGGATCGTGAGATCCGAGAGCAATTAGTTGATTAGCTTCCTCTATAACTCCACAAATGACGGTTGAAACAGAGTTGAGAGACTCAGTAACCGTCATAGATTACTGCTTGATAACTGGAAAAAAGGGAACCGATTTTTTTTTTCCAGTGTTGGTAAGAAGAAGAAAGGACAGACCTTATGAGTCCCTGTCATTATCATGAGAGGGAAACCTCTCATACCAGGTACACAAAACCTCTACAAACCTAGACATTACGCTTAGTCTTGTGTATTAACTGAGAAATAATTATTGAGATACTATATTAATATCCACGATCATCAATTTCTAACTTTTTTATTTGTACCTTTATCTATTTACATCCAATTCATATGAATTTGCCTGGCATCGTCAAATTTCATTTTTTTGTGTAATTCAGTAAGAAGTGCCTTAGTTTGAGTTTTATGTGGCGAGTTAATAGGTGTTAATATTAATGCCGTTCGATACGCCTCTTCTGCTTCTTCGAAACGCTTTAGATGTTCTAGAATCACTCCTAACTCAACAGAAGCATGATAGTTACAAGGTTCCAGTTCTAAAATTCTCCGGAAAACAAGTTCTGCTTCATCAAGACGTCTTTCTCTTGCTAATAACTCACCTAGACAGAACCAAGTAATTGTTTGGGAGGGATTATAGGTCAGTGCACTTAGATAAGCTTCTTTAGCACTCTCAAATCTTCGTTGTTTGTGTAAAAGAACTCCCAGTTGATGCCATGCTTTAAAATGTGATGGTTTGTATCTTAATGCTATTCTGAATGCTCCTTCCGCTTCATATACATGTTTTTGTTTTTTCAACACAATTCCAAGTTTAAACCAAGCATTATAACATGACTTTTTTTTTCTAATTATAGTATGGTAGGATTCCTTTGCCTTATCTAACTGGTTGATATCCAAAAAAAGGGTTCCTAAATTATTCAACGTATTGAGATGATTAGGATCCAGTAGTAAACTTTTTTGATAGATCTCTTCTGCTTGAGGAAAGTATCCTCGCTTTTGCAGAATTCGACCTATACTAGTTTGGGCATCAACGTGTCGGGGATTTATTTGAAGTACTCTTTCATACGATTTTTTTGCTTCAGTTAATCGATCTTGATTCTCAAGGGAGATACCTCGATTCAACCATGCATCAGGATTGTTAGAATCATATTCTAAAGCAGTATCACAAGCCATCTCGGCAGAAGAAAATTTTTTTCGATCATTTAAGAGGCCTCCCAAGCATACCCACGATTCGATATGACTAGAATTTAGATTCAATGCTTTACGATATGCATTTTCTGCTTCAGAATAAAATTTTTGAACCCTTAGCAGATTTCCTAGTTTACACCAAGTTTCAATATCAGTTGGATCAAGTTTTAGTGCTATCTGGTATGATTCTTTAAAACGTTCTTGATCCTTCAGTAAATTTTCTAACTTCATTAATGTGTTACTATTATTTGGTTCATATTGTAATGCAGTAAAGAAAGCTTCTTCAGCTTGGTGCACTTCTCCCTGTTTTTTTAACAAAACACCCAAGTTTGTCCATGCTTTAACATCCTTTGGTTCTAGGCTTAATAAAGTTCTAAATACTTCTATTGCTTCGTCTATATGATTTTGTTTGGTGAATACTACAGCTAAATTTGTTAGAATAGAAATATTTGTAACATCATAAGATAAAGCCGTTAAAAATTCTTTTTCTGCCTCTTCAAATTGACCTTGCGCGTAAAGTATTTTTCCAAGCTTATTTCGATGATCAATATCATTAGGATCAAGTTCTATGGCTCTTTGAAAGGTTTTTTTTGCATCGTCTAGTTTTTTCTGTTTATATAAACAAATTCCTAAATGTGATAAACCTTCGGGAAATTTTCGTTGTATTCTTAAAGCAGACCTGTAAGCATCTTCTGCCTCTGAAAGCCGATTTTGTTTTAATAAACACTTTCCTAAATTAAACCAAGCTTCTAAATGATCTGAATCATGTTTTAACACGGTTTTATATGATTCTTCTGCTTCTGTTAAACGACCCTTATTATAACAATACAAACCTCTATCAAACCAACTCTCAGCGTCTAATGGGTTGGTTTGGAAAATTTTCAGTATCGTGCCCTCTCAGGTAGTAGATATTTTATAATAGAATTTTCAATATACTATGTTAGTTTAACGAGAATTTAAACTTTTTATGTTTCTATTCAATGTATGATTTGATTAAATTATGACATGGAAACTTACATTGGGAAGGCCTGGTAATACATATATTATTGGTAAGCGTTGGGTGAAGAAAAATATCTCAAAATCAAAACGTCTCCATAAGAATTCATTCAAAAATATCTGTTCAGACTATATTTATAATATTGGGTTTCATTATCTCCCTAATGATCCAACAAAAATCCAAGAATTATGGGTATGTATGAAAACAGGAGAATTATTTGAGAAAAATAAGATAATAAAGGTTCTGAAAACTTCTAGATCATCTCATCCAATAAATGAATAACTTTCTTTATCTCTTGTATTATTTTTAGGAATCATTGCTGGTATTATGGTTATAAAATTGGGATTGAACGAAAAACCTCTGCTGCATTAAACAATCAACCACACAAAATGTATTTATGGTTTATCAATGGAAAGAAGGATTAAGTTCGTTTAACGTTGGTTATTGCACATCTACTATATACATACACCTTGCGATGAAGTGGGGGAATGCCCAAAAAATGCCCTTGTTTTATCAGTTTTACCCTTAACATTGTATTGCACCAATATTGCACCTATCAATCTGGAGTAAATAAATCAATCACATGGTTCGTTAACCCAATTTCCATTCTTTGATGTTTAAACGGAGGATGCTCTAAACGATAACCTTAAAAACCCTTATCTCTCCCTTAGTAATTGTCAATCAAATGATGACACTTGACGGGTTCAAATAGCCCGATTTTTTTAGAATCGACTCTCAATTAATCGGGTGGCTTTGGTTCACATGGTTGCCAAAGCCTACTCCGCTCATTTTCTCTTTTTAGGAATTTTCTGAAAGGATCTGCATTAGCATCCATTATTCTTTGATTATCTATTGAAAAATCATCTGTTTTATTGTTTTCATCTCTGATATAATCTAAAACTGAATTAACCCAGTCCACAAAGAATTCTTGAGTTTTATATTCTTCTGGATCATTTAACGAAGCAAATCCTCTAATTTGGGTTTCAACCCGAATCACATCTTCATCAACATTCTTTTTTACGTATTTCAAAATATTTGGATCTACTTTCTTCTTTAACGATCTTCTTACGAATTTATTGGCTAATTGGATCATGCCTTTAGGATACATAACATTTGCTCTTCCAGTAGTATAATTCTGGTAGTAAACTCCTTTATTAGTTCTGGCTCTGGATACACTGATGTTTTGTCTAAATTTTAGTTCGTCTTTATCATCTTTGGTTCCATTAATTGCTTCATTATTGTATTCTTTCTGCATAATTTCAGAGCAAATATGAAGGGCAAGTTTTAATTCTTCAGGTGTGCCTTTAATGTCTGTGGTGATATGTAATTCACTTAATTTTACTCTGGAATAGGGAATTTTGTTTATTAAGTTAGTCTGGGCATAAACATCTCCAATGGTCTTTTGGATTTCTGGTGCTTTCTCTTTTAACTGCATATCACTAATTGTTAAACTTCGATTTTGCCCAAAACTGGCAAGAAAATCTCCATCGAATAGATTTAGCATAATATCTTTAATGAATCCACATTCCTCTTGAAGTTGGGTTCTATTCACTTTCATGGTGGAAAAGTTAATCAAATGTTTAGAAGTTGGATTGAGATGAAATTTGTAATTTAAGGTTCTGTTTTTTCCAACTATAATATAAACATGCATGTAAGAATTAGAATCCAGAGAATTATATGGCTTAAGGATATAATACCATTTATAGTCCAGAAATTGAAAATCTAAAGATGCTTTTGATTGATATTTTTCATATTTTTTGGCTAATGTTCTGGGTTTAACCACTCTCATCCTTGTTTTACTAATTGGTGCTAATGTACCTTTTTTTATCAAAGCATTTAATTCATCTCTGGTAAAAATCACATCTAAAACCCATTTTTCCATATCAAAAGGAATGTTTTCCTCTAAGATTTGTTTATCTTCTAAATTAGAATCTATTGGTATTATTTGAGAATTGATATACACATGATTCTTGATTTTTGGAAAAGGAAGTGATTCCATATTTGTATGAAAACGATATTTTTTAATTTTCTGGGCTAAGACTTCTGGGTTGTCTTTGTATTTTATTTCAGCAAATTTTACTGATACAGTCCTACCCATATTAATTAAAGCATCGGTATAACTTTTATTGAGATTACCTTGTTGCCATTCGGTTATATTAATTTGTGGAAGATTCGTGAAACCAGAAAAGGTAAATCCATCGGATTGATATTCTTTACTATCAGCAATCAATGGAATGTCTGGGACATTAGTATAAGGTTCTTTCTCCTTTACTTGCATAAGCACATATCCAGCATCAGTTAGATT
>JAEOSP010000276.1 GCA_016840305.1 Candidatus Hodarchaeota archaeon | reverse complement strand
TGGATCATGAAAAGCGGCATCTATTGCTGAATCAATCGTGGATTGGACTAATGTTCCGCCACGACTTTCAATACGGCCAATACAACCTCTTAAGCTTAATTCTTGATTGTGTTCTAAACGATGTAAGGTAACAAATACCCCTGATTCGTTCAAGAGATCTTTTGGTACATCTTTTGGAGGTTTAAGCTTATAATTATCTTCTAAGAAGGTTTCAATAGTTCTTCTAGCAACTTTAACTAAATATTCTCCGGAATAATCCATTTACAAACCCAAACAAAATACTTTTTGAAACAGAATAAATAACCCACTCTTTTTTGAGTCAATGTAAATGAATTGATTCTCACTAATGCTTATACATTTTACTTTTCTTTCTCCAATACTTAGTCAATGATTCCTTTTATGGGTCAATCATAAATAAATAAAAATTGACCACTAAGTTCTTCGACATGACTTAGAATAGCTTGAGATTATCAGAAACAGTGTAATTTGTATTTATATCGCTGTATAATCACAAGGATTATATTATTTCAAAGGAGAAAATTATTTTGTCCAGAGAACGACGTGATCTTAGTAAGAGAAAAATCAGAAAAATCTCGAGGAAGCCAGAAGAATCAAACGATCAAATTCAAATTAGTAAAAATACTCTGAAATTTCAAGAACTTTCTCCAAATACGAAGCTGTATTATACAAAAGTAGTTACTGGGGCTTTAAGTGGAGTAATCACAGGGATAATATTCACTCTTCTACCAGACATTTCTCCAGATATGTGGATTCTTTTTCTAATTATGGGTTTAGCAATTTCTTTAGCAGTATTTAGACTATATCTAAAGGTAACTCCAGAGGAGCTTGATTTAAAGCGCTTACTTTTCTCTGGAACATTTACATTCACATTGTTATTTATTGTTCTCTCATCTTTAATATGGATGTTACCTGGTCCCCGATTCTAGCTTAATCAAATTGACCAATCATTCCCAGCTATGAAAGTTCTACTAAGCTGAGCTCCAAGAAGATCCAATCCATCTCCTGTTAATGAACTGACTGGAATTAATGGGATATCACTTATTTCCTCGAAAATTTGCCCCGTTCTTAAAGCAAATTCACGATTCATCCCATGAAGTTGATCAATAGCATCGAAAGGGTTTTCCCTCCATTCCAATATCTCTTCTATCTGATGAGATTTCAAAAGGTCTGTTTTTGACATTATATGGATAATCGGCAAATTTAAACGAATCTGAACAGATGTTGCTAGTAAATTAACAGAGAGATAACCTGATACATTTGCTACAAGAGAGGAATCAAATAAAAACGCTAGTAAAGTTGAATCTGTAGGAAAACTTCTAGTGATTGTTATACTTGCTCTTCGGTATGCAAACAGCTCTACTTGGCCTGGAGTGTCAACCAGAACGACATCTGAACTTTCTCCCAAATCATCAATATCCTCTTTTATATCTGTTATATAGTCAGCAATCAAATCAGTTGCAGCTATTAAAGCACCATTAGGACCAAGTTTATATTCATCAACAAACTGATCAAAGTCAATATAATCTCTGATGTCAATATCAGCTTGGTATGGTATATGTCGTACCGCAGGATCGAGGTTAACGAGCGTTAGACTTGCACCTTTCTGTTTTAGATATTGATGAAGAGAAGAAACAAGTGTTGTCTTCCCTGAACCAGCTGTACCAACTAAGTAGCAAATATTTACCATTTTCCTCACCATTATGATTCTAGTATGAGAGTAAACGAGTATGATTGAAGAGAGTTAGCAAAAATACCTCTTGAGTATAAATCGATAGTGATTTCCACATTTCCAAGAATATGAGAAATAATTCCACCACCATTAATAATACGTACTCCAGCAAAGTTGTAGACTATATTCCAGCTATAAATTCCTTCGCTGCTGTTTACTCGAATATCAAAGTGATCAACATTGTTAAAAATTCCTCCAGATGTGATTTCAATTAGGATAGGAAAAAAATAAACTCGTTGAGAATTTTCTATCCAGCTATTCCTGCTATAAATTGTCGAAAGAGTTATTCTAGAGTCTGACGATGAATCTAGGAGATTTTGACTATGTGTAGAGTCACTTATCTGATAACAATTAAGAGATGGATTTAAGGTCATACTACTCATAAGATTGCTCATTAAAAAAATAAACAGAATAGAAATTGCAATACCCGTGTAAAAGAACTCTCTCTTTTTTAGGAAAGCAATTTTACCATTTTTAGAGACCTTGGGATTGGATTGTCCAGTTTCATTCGCCTCTTTATCATTTTCACTTTTTTCTTCTTCCTTCCTTTCAATTATTCCAAGAATGGGAAGAATATCCTCTCCAAAGAGGACTAAAAATGCGGCTAGGATCACAAGTATTTTACCTAAGTCCGTTTGAATAACAAGTAAGAACCAACCAATATGTGGAATTCTTATGACAACCTTACCAATAATATCTTCTCCTTCCACTACCCAGCGATCTGTCATACCCTCGTTGTTATCACCATTGGTTTTAAAGTATAAAATACTGTTATTTTCCCATTTAGCGATTATTCTGTGTACTACTGGATCTGGAATAGTGATAGTATTAAAAACAATGACATCCCCAACTTCAAGGCTGTTTATCGGGACTTTTTTTACTAATAAAATATCACCCCTAAATGGATACAAAACATCATCAGGACGATCATCATCTTGAAAACCGTTGTAAATAGGCAACATACTGCCAGTTGAGACAGCTACATTTGGCATGGTTGAATTCCCTAAGAAAGTAATAAAAGTTATTGAGATAATAATCACTAGTACTATCGCAGAACCAAGTAATACGATAGATTCAATTAAAGATTTATATTTGGAACCTAACGGCAACTCTCATCATAAATGGTTAGTTAGAATCACCTTTTTAGAGCTATCGGACATTGCCTAATTTGTCGGAAAAGTAGTAAAAAAAGAGAATCTCATTTTCGCTTTCAGTGATCTCTCTCAGTAACAAGGTTGTGTACATCAAAAAAAGAATAATGCAAACGAACGTGTGTGCATTAACAAGAAGATCCCTCGACCAGCTCAAGCGTATCTTGTTCTATCCTGCCAGATAGGGGATATTTAGATCATCTCGTCGGGATACAAGAAATCTGTAAACAATTTTTTGCCTGTTGATGTACCAAGTCATGATTCTAAGCTCGCATACGGTATAGAGTAGGAAATTGTACAATTTCGTGAGTATAAATGAATGGAAAAGACAAAGCACTTTATTTTTAACTGATAGGAGAAAATGATTGATTAACTATCTCGAGATGTTTAGAAGAACGCTCGTTTGGTAAGTGGACTGGAGAAGGATAAGGTTGAAAATTCCAGCAAAAATGCGCACATTCTGCAGAAACTGCAATAAACACACAGAAATGACCGTCAAATTCGAAAAAGCCAAACAACGTGGAGGTGGAATGGGCAAAGGAAGCCGTAAAATGGCCCGATGGACATCACGTATTGGTAATCATGGACGGTATTCCCGACGACCAATTGCTTCACGTAATATGACATCTAAAACCACTAAGAAAACAGACCTCCGCTTAACATGTCCTGAATGTGGAAAAAAATGGATTCGTAATAGACCTCGTGCTAGAAAATCTGAATTACAGCGAGCCTAAATTTTCAATCTAGGTACAAGAAATCGCACTTTTTTGGGAATTCATAATGGTGGAAAAGGACAACACTAAAAAGGATTCAGACAATAAAAATACACACGATGAAGAAAAATCTGAAAATTCATCTACTCTAAACCAAACTCCCACAGAAATTATAGAGAGGTTAGGAAGAACAAAAAAACGTATCCTAATCGAACTTTATCGTAATTCAGTTGGGTATAAACGATTAAGTAAAATAATTGGCGTTGGTTTAGATACAATAAGAAGCCATATTCGCACTGGAAAATATAGTCGTTCTCTGTTAGAAATGAATCTGGTTGAAAGAGGGGAAAAGGGTTGGCAATTAACTCCTCTAGGACTCCAGGTGACTGAGATTTTACAACAGGATAATGAGTTCAAAGCTTTTTTCTTTGAATAAGTTGCCAACCATTAGATATTCTAATATTGTGATCGATTAAAAACACTTTATTGAAAGAAATAAAATTGTTTTTTCTGGTGAATCGATTGGAAACCTCGAATTTACACACTATTACAAATAATGAACTTTTAATGGATAATATATCGTTATCTAATCTATCAGAGACTTTCGGAACTCCACTGTATATTTTTAGCGAAAATAAACTTCTAGATAATTATAATGAGCTATATAAAGCCTTTAATTCTCTCTATCCTAAAATTCAAATTGCTTATTCAACAAAAAATAATGTTCTTGGTGGTATTATTGAGAAAATCCTTCAAGAGACAGACTGGTTTGAAGTTACATCACTGGGAGAGACCCAATCAGTAAAAAAAGCCTCTAATAAGGTTGGAATTAAGCCAAACATTATTCAAACAAATATTTACAAACCTAATGATCTAATAACAGAAAGTATAGAGAATGGATACATCTTAGCAATAGATTCCTATCAGGATTGTCTAAATGTTGAAAGAATCGCGAAAAAAATTGGAATCAAAGCAAATATTTTCCTTAGAGTAAATCCAGGAATAAGAATGTTAATTGAGGACACAATTTTCTCCTCTGCGACCACATGGGCTAAATGCGCAAATATTATTTCTACAAGTGAAGATTTGTTAGAAGATTTAGACCAATCTGAAATCAAGTCTTGGTTGGCACCAATACGTAATATTCCTTCAAAAGATACTGCAGAATACCTTTCGCAATATATTGCTAAAAATGAGCTTTTTAATTTTCTTGGTCTGCATGCACATCCTGGAAGTCAAGTTACTAGCTTAGAATATTATCACTATTTCAGTCTAATTATTACTCGATTTTTTAAACAGTTGAATGAATCACTAGAAAATAGTTTGGAATATTTAGACGTCGGAGGAGGTTATCCAGTAGATTATGAATCTGGAGAAAGTATACCTGACGTGAAAGAGATAGCTAGAGTCATAATTTCAAATATTGAGAAAGCAAATATAATGCCCAAGCTAATTTTAGAGTCGGGAAGATACATCACAGCAAACGCTGGAAATCTATTATCTAAAGTATTATTAACAAAAGAAAATGCCGTTACAAAGAATGTTGCAGTCTTGGATGTGTCTTTTTACAGTGATCTGATTGATACAATTGCAGCACATTGGTACTTTGAATCCAGACTGGTAAATAATATCCCAGACGATGAGGAAATGAAAGAGTACGCGTTATTTGGTATAACTAATGATTCCTTAGATCTCATTGATCCACAAAAACGCATGTGTAAGTGTGGAGAAACCATCACACCAGTAAGAACAAGAATTTTCCCAAGAAGTCTGAATCCAGGCGATTTAGTTTTGATTATGAATGCAGGGGCTTATTCAACCTGTTTTAACTCAAACTATTGTTTATATTCAAAACCACCAGTAATTCTTATCGATACTGAGAAAAAAATTCACTTAATTAGAAAGAAACAGTCACATGAAGAAATTGTGTCAAAAGAAGGGAATTATAATGAAAAAATGTCTTTTTTGGATTAAATGCAATATTAACAAGCAGGGGAAAACGGTCTAAGGATTATTGTTAGAAAAAGTTATATGATAATGAAGACTAGAAGAAAATTGCGTGAAAATGTAAATAACAGCATTTTCTGGCATAGTATCTTCTTCTTCTGATGAGAAAAAGACTATTTGCAATCATTAGCGGCTTAGGGTAGCTAGGTTATCCCGCGGGGCTCATAACCCCGAGATCGGATGGTTCAAATCCTCCAGCCGCTACTAAACCCTTTTTACAACAACTACTATTCTTCTTATTAACTATCAAGATGTTTTTTATGAAAAATGCTCTCGTTCGCGAACCAGGAAAATCATTTCCACGGTGCATTTCTTCTCATCCTTCCCATAGTAACGTCTCAACCAATCGGGCAATATCTCAGCATAGGATTTATGTGCAAACTCTCAAAGATCTTGGATTTGATGTTATTGAACTTCCTCCTCTTAAATCTTTTCCTGATTCATGTTTTGTAGAAGATACCGCTGTTATTCATAAAGGTCGAGTTTTAATATCAAATATGGGTGCTGAGAGTCGTAGAGGGGAGGAAGAATCTGTTCAAAATATTTTACGGGAATATTTCGAGGTTGAAAAGGTACTTCATCCAGCTACAGTTGAAGGTGGAGATGTGATCCATTTTCCCAATTATTTAATTTCAGGGGTTACTCAGAGGACAAATAATGAAGGTATCCAAATGTTGAGAAATATTCTTCAGACCGACGTAAAGACGATCATTGATAGAGATATTACTCACCTCAAGAGTTATGTTACATATTTGGATCAGAATAACATAATTATGAATAAACAGTATTCTGATCATCCAGTATTCAGTGGTATGAATAAAATATTATTGAAGGACTCTGAAAGTTATGCTAGTAACACGTTGACATATAATGGAACTGTACTTGTCCCAAAAAATTTTCCTTCTGTGATTGAATTATTGGGAGAGCTAGATTATGATGTGATTTCATTAGAAATGTCTGAATTTGAAAAATGTGAAGGCGCTTTAACGTGTTTATCACTCCTATTTTGATTCCTTTTGCCATTAGGTAGTCCCTCCCTCTTTACATGACCAATTTATTCCTTAAAACAACGAAATAGTAGTTCCGTTATCGTAAACTTTTTTAGGAAAAAATGCATTCAAATACTTAGGAACATTGAATAGGTAGATGTAGAAATTATGGCAATCAGGGGTGTTCGTTTGAAAGAAAAGAGAACAAAGAAGTCTGTTTGGTTTAAATATGCCGAGGAAAAAGGAATCGATCCACATAAATCTGCTTGGTCCGACTTTGATAAAAAAGTTGACAAGTCTGAAGATAAAAAGGAAAAATTAGGTAGTATACGATTTTGTACAAAATGTGGGGCTCAGATTACTCCTGATTCTCGTTTTTGTGAGCGATGTGGAAATCGTACAAAATAAAAATTTTGTTGATATTCTAACGCTTGTATTCTGGTTGACCCACGGGCATTTCTCGTTCAACGCGTTTAATATAATTTTTCTTATTGCGTAAAATGGGTGCAACACCTTTTCTTTTTCGCCCTTCAACTTTAGGGGTTTGATTTCGAACTTTGCCTGCTTTTGTTAGGCTTCCGTGACTTCCTGCCATGATTATTCACTCTTATAACAAATCTTCGTTGTTCTACTCTCTTTTCTAAGACCTTCTTAATGTTTTACTTTCAATTATTCTTTTCAGTTAGAATAAGTGTAAAATTGGGATAAATCTTCTTGAGGGAGTTCTCCTCTGAGCACCAAGTTTACCTTCTTCGATAAAGAAATGAGGGCTTTGTTATTCGTACGAGTACTGATATTGGACCAAAAAGAAGGGAGAATACATCTGGCGTAAAAAGAAGATAATTGGTTAATGTAATTGGGATTGTCTAATGATGAAATTTCAAGTCCTAGTTCAAATTTAGTTTGCTTAATTAGCCAAAGTGCAGCAATGGAAAATACTAACTGAGCATTTCTGATAGATAATTGCAGCCCTACAGGACTCCAAATCAACCAATTTAAAACTGAATTCAGAAATGTTCCCACTTCTTCATCCTTTATTATCTCTATATATTTTTCAAATCCAGAGGGAAAAATCTGAGAAAAGGATGAAAGAGTAATGTTACGCACCATCTTCTCTAATAATTCCCTTTCAGAAGTTTTCCGATAGAATTTTATTTGGTTCTGTACTCGTAATGTGGGAATATTTACATAAGGATTGTTTCTATCAATTTCTTCCCCCCAATATATATCGAAATAATTGTTCGCCTTGAGTAAAAGCTGTTCAATGTAGGAGTTGGTGAGATTTGCTTTTTTTGTAGAGTACCACTGAAAACCCTTTCCCCTACAAGGATGAATCGATACTAGAGTATCCTTCTTATTGAATCTCCAAAATACTAAAGGATAAATTTGACATGTGATAGGTTTTAGTGATGAGGAATGAAGTTGACAGTATCCCACGTTAGTTAAGAACGGACATGAGTCTCCACGAAGTATATTACCCCCGTTTTCTGTAGATTGGAAGTAATACTGATATTCTGGATATTGATTTGAAATGATCTGTTTTTCTGTTCCGCAAAGGGGTAGATTAAACTCTGTTGCACAGCATTTCGAGTGACAGCTAGCACAAGTGTAGCTAGTATGTTCTGAAAAACCTCTAATCAACAAAAATATTAACCTCTGCGAATTGTATCGTTCTAGAAAAAGCTTACTTCTATTATATAGGATTTTTGGTTATTTATATTACGAAATAACTGCTTTGATAAAAGGCTATTACCATTCAGGTTGTTTGAGGTGAAATAGACAAAATGATTCGTCAGACGATTCATAAAATTGTATTTAAAGAGTGATAAGTACTCCTTTTGCTACTGAAATCTAAGTTGTAATAATAAGGCCTAACAATGATTGAAGAACATAGCCACAAATCAACAGGACTTCGTGGTGTTGAGGTTGCGGATACAAATATTTGCTTGATTGAAGGAGAGAAAGGAAATCTTTTCATCCGAGGCTATGATATAAAGGATTTAGCAGAGAATTCTACTTACGAAGAAATTGTATACCTTCTTCTTTTTGGAACCCTAGCCTCTATTGATCAATTAAATAAATTTAAAACTACTATTAGATCAAATCAAGAGCTACCTGCAGAATTGATTACTCATCTCCAAAAAACTCCAAAAAATACACCATCAATGAGTGTACTCCAGTCATCACTGGCCCTATTAGCTGGATATGATTCGGAGATTGGGACTGAAACAAGAGAAACTGATCGTAATATTGCTATTAGGATCATTGCCCTTTTACCAATAATAGTAACCGCATGGGAACGAATCAGGAATAATAAAGAACCATTATCACCCAATAAAGATCTTAGTTATGCAGCAAATTTCCTATATATGCTTCATGGGAAAATACCAACGAAAGAAGAGGCTCGGCTATTTGATGTTACACTAATTCTTCATGCTGAACATTCATTCAATGCTTCAACGTTTACTGCAAGAGTTATTGCCTCTACAGGGGCTGATCTATATGCCTCTATTTCCGGAGCCATTGGTTCGTTATCTGGAAAATATCATGGAGGGGCTAATCATCTCGTATACGAAAGCCTCTTAGAGATAAAAGAATTATCTAATGTCGAAGAATGGGTAAAAAATCGTTTTTCGAGTGGCAAACGAGTTATGGGGATGGGTCATGCGGTTTATAAGACAATGGATCCAAGAGCTAAGATACTAAAGGAAATGGCCTCCAAAATGGTAAAAACTCGGGGTGGATTAGCTCAATGGATGTATGAGACAACCAACAAGATGGTTAAAATTACTCAGGATGAATTTAAAAAACTGAAAAATAGGAATATATATCCAAATGTAGATCTATACGGCGCTACAGTATATACAAGTCTTAATATCCCTGTTGAACTTTTTACTCCAATATTTACAACATCTAGAGCAGCTGGGTGGTCTGCGCACATTTTAGAGGAGAAATATCCCGAAACCCCCTCTGTTAAACCTGTAATTTATCGTCCTTCTGCTGAGTATGTTGGGAGGTATTGCGGACCCTTAGGATGTGAGTTCAAACCAATTGAAGAAAGGAACTCTGGATTCAACAATGACAAGTTAGTAAAAAACCTTATACAACAGGAACTCACAAAAGTTCCCAATTCTCGATTAATCCCAGTTTCTTTGTCTGCACGTCACATCCATCTATCGAAAAACGATTTTGAAAAACTCTTTGGACAGGAAATCGATCTACATTCAGTTAATTATTTGTCTCAACCGAAAGAATTTGCTTGTCAAGAAACAATCGATATTGTTGGCCCAAAACGCGCCCTCCATGGTGTAAGAATTATTGGCCCTTTCAGAGAAAAAACGCAAGTGGAAATCTCACGTAGTGATGGATATGTACTAGGAATTAATCCTCCTACACGTCAATCAGGCCATTTGGAGGGTACTCCAGGAATTCATCTTATGGGACCTAAGGGCGCAATAATGCTCAAGGAAGGAGTAATTTTTGCTGCAAGACATCTTCATATGTCACCAGATGATGCAAGAAGATTGAATGTTTCAAATAGACAAATAGTTGCGGTGAAATTTCCAGGTAAAAGAGCAGGTATACTTGATGAGGTTATGGTCCGTGTTCATCCTGATTATGCTCTTGAGATGCATTTGGACTTGGATGAAGGAAATGCTCTAGCTTTGAATAATGGAGATTTAGGAACACTAATAACGGATTTATCTAAGGAAGGTTACTCTCCTTTTAGGTGAAAATTATGGAAGCATTAGGTTTTTTGGAAACAAGGGGAAGAACAAGTGCAATTATTACAGCAGATGCCGCCTTAAAATCTGCAAATGTAAGGTTGATATCTTTAGAAAGAGTTTCAGGTGGATTAGTAACAGTAGTTATCGAAGGTACAATTGCTGCTGTAAATGAGGCTATTGAATCGGCAAAAAAACAAGCATGCAAAATATCCTGCGATTTAACGGTGACTTCCATTCCCCGACCAGCAAAAGAGACTGTTGAAACGCTTAACAAACATACTAGGCTTACAGCTGGTATCAAAAGAGCATCAAAATAATAATGAGGAAGGTTCCTAGAAAATGGATGAAGAAAAGCTCGAATCACTTGTAATGCAACAAGTGAGGAACGCACTCCAGAACAATAAACCTCTAGGGCCATATAATATACTAGGAATATTAACACACATAGGACAAGGGATTGAGGAAGTATTCAACTCTCTTATACAATTAGCTCAAAGTAATCTGAAGATTTTAATTTGGACGACAAAGGAAATAGATGATACGTTGGAATTCAGTTCTCGTGTAAATACCATTCCGACTTTAGACGTAATAAGAAATTCTGATGGAAGTTTCTGTCTTAAATTTCTTGAAAAACTTGAATACATGATTTTTGGTGGGTTTAGTTTCGAAATAGCTGCCAAATTAGTCAGCTTAGAGGATTCTAATTCAACTGTGAATATACTGCTTCAAGGTATATTAGCTAAAAAACCAGTTTACATCGTTACACCGTTTCCTCCATCAGATTTGAATTTTGAATTTGGGCCTTCAGGTACTATTACCAAAGAATTGAATAAACGATTATCTGATTTGATAGAGCTAGGATTCAGATTGGTGGATGTGAGAGATTTAACTGATCAATTTATCAAACACACACCAGAAATTCCTGATCTTATCACTGAGGGTTATTTAGAATCTCTGAAAGAGAAAACAAAAGAATTACACGTCCCTAATTCAACCATCATTACACCTTTGGCTCAAGAAAAAGCTAAGGATCTAAATATTAAAATAATTAAAGTTTAGGTGAATTCTACCATGAAAATTTGTAAAGTTATTGGAAATGTCGTTAGTACTGAAAAAGATGAAAGTATTAAGGGTTTTAAATTACTCATTGTGCAACCAGTGGATATGATTGGATTTAAACCTGAAAGTTCTCCTTTTGTTGCCATTGATGCAGTAGGTGCTGGTGATGGTGAGCTTGTATTGGTTGTTACTGGGAGCTCTTCCCGATTAACAGCAATGACCAAAGATAAGCCTAGCGATGCTACAATTCAAGCAATAATTGATTTTGTCTATATTAATGGCAAAGAAACTTACAGAAAATAAAATTTGGAGTTATTGATGAAAAATCATGATCTAAAATGAAGGTAATTAAATGAGCTACGATGAACAGCAGATTGCTAAGATTGTAAGTACAGTTGTACAGAAAATACGCGCCTATCAGGTATATTCAGGTGTCAATGATCTGCCAACAACATCTGGTGGTGGTGTGTTTCAAACAATAGATCAAGCCATCGAAGCTGCAGAATTTAGCCAAGGAGCATTAATGGATCTTTCACTTGAACATAGAAAAGAAATCATTCAGTCAATGAGGGAAGCAGCTATAAAACATGCGCGATATCTAGCAGAATTAGCAATACAAGAGACTGGTCTTGGTAGATTAGAGGATAAAGTAGCTAAAAACTTATTGTGCGCACGAAAAACTCCTGGAATTGAGGATTTAACTCCTCATACATGGACTGGAGATAAGGGATTGAGTCTAGTTGAAATGGCCCCATATGGAGTGATGGGATCCATTACACCATCTACAAACCCAACTGCTACGGTAATAAATAATGGGTTATCGATAGTTTCAGCGGGTAATAGTGTTGTCTTCAACCCTCATCCATCGGCTAAGCGTGCATCAAATGAAACTGTTCGATTACTTAACAGGGCAATAATTGAAGCTGGTGGTCCAGAAAACGTATTGACTTCAACAGTTTCACCAACAATCGAATCTGCACAGACCTTAATGACACATCCAAAAATTCGTTGTTTAGTTGTAACTGGAGGAGGGGCAGTTGTTAAGGCAGCTATGGAATCAGGCAAAAAATCGATATGTGCTGGACCTGGTAATCCTCCAGTAATTGTAGATGATACAGCAGATATAAGGAAAGCCGCAAGAGGGATTATAGAAGGAGCAAGTTTTGATAATAACATTGTATGTATTGTAGAAAAGGAAGTATTTGCCTTCGAGAATATTACTGACAGATTAAAACAAGAAATGGCTGAGTATGGAGCATATGAAATCACAGGTAGTCAAATTGAACAGATAGAAAGCTTAGTTTTCGAAGGAATGAAAGGTAAACATCCAATTCTAAACCGTGATTTTATTGGGAAGGATGCTCGAATAATTCTTGAGGGAATTGGTGTTCATGTTGGAGATGAGATTAGACTAATTATCGCTGAAGTTTCAGATGATAATCACCCCTTTGTTATTACAGAAATGTTGATGCCAATCCTACCAATAGTTCGCGTGAAAACTATAGAAGAAGCACTAATGAAGGCAAAAAAAGCTGAACATGGTTTTAAACATACAGCAATGATGTGGAGCGACTCTGTTGGTAATATGAGTCTTGTAGCAAAGAATATCGAAACAACAATATTTGTTAAGAACGCGCCTTCCTTAGCAGGAATCGGTTTTGGTGGAGAAGGTTTTACAAGTATGACAATTGCAGGTCCAACTGGCGAGGGGATTACATCAGCAAGAACATTCACTCGCCAGCGAAGATGTGTGTTGGTTGATGCTTTTAGAATTATTTGACGCTAATTTGGAAGAGGTTCAATAAGTGAGTTTAAATATTGCTGAATTGGCACGAAAATCAGGAGTTGTAGGAGTAGGTGGAGCTGGATTCCCAACACATGTAAAGCTTTCAGCAAAAGTAGATACATTCATCGCAAATGGTGCAGAATGTGAACCTCTGTTGCGAGTAGATCAACTTCTAATGGAAAACCAACCTGAAAAGGTGATAAAGGGACTTAAATTAGGAATGCGTGCAACCAGCGCTACGAGAGGTATTATTGGCATTAAAAGAAAGTACCAGAAAGCCGTGGAGCTCTTCACTGATTTAATTAAAAATGAAAACCAGATAGAATTACATTTAATGGATGATGTGTATCCTGCGGGTGATGAATTTGTGTTAGTTTATGAGACAATAGGGAAACTGATCCCTGAAAGTGGTCTTCCACTCGATGTTGGAGCAGTTGTAAACAACGTATACACATTAATCAATCTTTATGAAGCTTCAGAAGGCAAACCAGTCATCTCTCGTTATGTAACTATTACTGGAGCAGTAAAAAATCCGTGTACCTTAGAATTTCCTATTGGTACATCATTAAAAGATGCTATTCAATCAGTTGGGGGATCTACTATCGACAACTATAGAATATTAATAAATGGCCCTATGATGGGTCATGTTGCTAAACCAAAAGATTCTATTACTAAATTGACATCAGCTATTATTGTTTTACCAGAATCACATTTTGTTATTCAATCAAAAATAGAAACAACATCAAAAAAGGTTGTAGTAACAAAAGCAGCATGTATAAGATGTCAATTATGTACAGAAGTCTGTCCTAGATTTTTACTGGGTCATGAATTACATCCAGATAAAGTCATGCGCGGTATCGCATGGGGAGCTTTGGAAACATCTGATGATATGACCTCATCCTTTCTATGCGTAGCATGTGGTGCATGTACATATTATGGGTGTCCAATGGGGCTTGATCCATGTAAAATGATGATAGAAGTTAAATCTCATTTAATTAAAGAAGGAATAAAGAACCCTAAACATAGAAAGGTGTTATCGATTCATCCAGAGAGAGAATATCGAAAATTACCAATTAAAAGGCTTACTTCCAGACTAGATCTAACACAATATGATCATCAATGTCCATTGAAATCTCAATCAAAGAAAATTCTCAAAGTATCTATTCCTCTCAAACAACATATAGGTGATCCCGCTCTTCCAGTCGTGGAAGTAGGTGATCATGTAAAATCAGGGGATCTAATTGGCAAAATTCCTGATGGATCCCTTGGTGCAACGGTTCATGCTAGTATAAGCGGTATCGTTCGCGAAATTGGACAAGAAATTGTCATCGAAAAAACGAAATAACAAAAAAAATGTGAAAAAAATGGCTAAAGAAGCACTTGGATTAATAGAAACGAAAGGATTAGTTGCCTCTATTGAAGCAGCTGATGCAATGGTGAAAGCAGCTAATGTACAACTCTTAGGAAGAGAAGTTATTGGCGGCGGATTTGTTACTGTGATGGTACGAGGAGACGTAGGAGCTGTAAAAGCAGCTGTAGAAGCTGGTGCTGTAGCAGCAAGGAAAGTTGGCGAATTAACAAGCGCACATGTAATTCCCAGACCACACGATGAAGTAGAAGGCATTCTTCCAAAGAAAGCTTAAACAGAAGTAGGTGCACGAACATCTACAACTACTACTTAGATAGAGGTAAACTGAATGCGTGCGATTGGAGTCCTTGAAACAAATGTAATAGCTCGTGGAATATTAAGTGCAGATACAATAGTAAAATCTGCCAAGGTGAAATTGCTATTTGCTTCACCTGTATGTCCTGGTAAGTATCTTATTATTATTCAAGGTTCTGTCGCAGCTGTGAAAAGCTCATTGACAGCAGGCAGTGAAATTGCAGGGGAAACATTGGTAAATTATATTGTAATACCGAACGTTCATCCCGAGGTTTTTCCTGCCCTATCTGCTACATCTTCTGTTGATAAAATAGGAGCAATAGGTATCATTGAGACTTATTCAGCTCCTACAGCGATTATGGCTGCTGATGAAGCTGTTAAAAGTGCCCAAGTCAAGCTAATCGAAATTCGTGTAAGCAGAGCAATAGGCGGAAAAGCGTTTGTTGTTTTCACGGGTGAAGTTGGATCGGTTCGTTCTGCTCTCGAAGCAGGTGTCAATCGAGTTAAAGGAGAAGGATTAGTATTATCAACAGCAGTATTACCCGCTCCTCATGCAGATCTCGTAAAAACCCTCCTGTAAAAACATGTTAAAATGAGTAGAAAATATATGAGAAAAATAATCATTGGATCCGATCACGGGGGATTTCACCTCAAGAATGAACTTATGGATTACATCATTGGACTCGGTTATGAAGTAGCAGATTATGGTTGCTATTCTACAGATGCGGTGGATTATCCAGATATAGCATTGTTAGTGGCACAAACAGTTGCTGTTTCACTTGATTCGCGTGGTATTCTTATTGATAGTACAGGAGTAGCCAGCTCTATCGTAGCAAATAAAATAAAAGGCATTCGATCGACACCATGCACGAACGTGTTTACTGCGCATTCTGCAAGGGAGCATAACAATTCTAATATCTTAACCTTGGGCTCAAGAGTTGTTGGTTCTGGTGTGGCCCAAAATATTGTGAAGGAGTGGCTAGAAACACCTTTTGGAGGGGGAAGACATGAAAATAGGGTAAAAAAGATTATTGATATTGAGATGAGGTACTTACGAAGTGTCTAAGGTCAGTGTATACATATGAAACTCGGAAAAGTAATTGGAAAAGTTGTATCAACGATAAAAGATCCTGGTCTTGATTCCCTTAGATTATTAATAGTCCAAGGATTAGATGACAACTTAGAACCAGATGGAAATCCATATGTTGCTGCTGATGGCATCTTTACCTCTGGCCCTGGTGATATTGTTTATCTTGTAAGTAAGAAAGAAGCAGCTATTGTTTTTTCAAAAGAATTAGTACCAATAGACGAATGTATCGTAGGTTTTGTTGAAGAGCATTTTGTAGCAAAACACGCAAAGAAAAAGCCTAGAAAGAGAAAACTTCCTCCTACAATATCAGTAGAGGAATCCCAAAGTGAAATACAACCAAAACCTCCAAAAAAGACAATTTCGAAGGCAATAAGTTCCAAACAACCCCAAGATACACCTCCTAAAACTACGATTCCACGTGTGGTGACTGATAAACAATCGCGAAAAAAACCAGCTAGAAAGAAGAGTAGGAGTCAACAAACGAAAATCCCCTCACAAAGGAGGCAATCACAATAATCATCGCTCAGGTAATTGGGAATATAGTTGCACCAATTAAAACAAAAAGTCATCAAAATTGGAAATTATTAATAGTTCGTCCAATAGATACAAAAGGAAGGTTCATTGGTTCATCAATAATTGCTATCGATGTTGCTAAAGCTGGGGTTGGGGATTGCGTTCTCATACTACAAGAAGGTAATTCTATTCGAAGTATAATGAAAGACAGTAAAGGAGCAGTTGATGCATTGGTGATAGGGGTTATTGACTATATCGAAGAGAATGGAAAACAATCTACTTTAAGTTTTAGTACAAAGGGTGGAAAATAATGAGTAATGATATGATCCAAAAAATTACCGAGGAAGTTTTAAAAAGTTTAAATCAGAATCAACAGATTTCTCAGACCCAAAGGAGTGTTAACTCACAACATTCAACAAAAAAAAATAATACCTCACTCTCGTTAAAGAGTACTGCCTTAATTCTTCTTTGTGGAGGGAATCGTGAGATTCCAGAAGTTTTACGACAGATAGAGAAAATTTCCAAATCTCATTCCAAAATTTATATTGTTATGACACATGCTGCGATAAAAATCGTTGGAATTCCAGAGATTAGAAGAGCATCTGATGGTGGAACAATTATTACAGAATATTCAGCAGAATACTTTGAAGACATTCTAGGGAATTGTGATGTTATCTATGTTCCCATTCTTTCCCTAAATACTGCTGCTAAGGTAGCTACATTGAATGCTGATACTTTAGGAACGATAACAATGGTGTTTGGTTTGATGTACGGAAAACCTGTGATTGCTGCTAAGGATTCTATCTATTGTTGCCAAATTGTACCTGAAAACATACCTCCAGTTATGAAAAATCGAATCAATGATATAATTGGGCAATTGAGTGGAATGGGGATTGAAATGGTAGATATATTTCATCTTACGGATCATAAATCTTTTTCATCATCTCCACATACTAACAGTAACTTCACAATAGGATCAGCTGGAAAGGATATTACAATTCACGGAAAATCTCAGGTCGCAGTTAAAGCACTAGTAAATGGTGGAGCCTCAAGAATAACTTCTGAGTCTGGAATCAATGGTTATGACATGGAAATAGCATCTGCCATTGACCATACAAACCTCCATGCAGATGCAACTGAAGAGGAAATAATTAAACTGTGTGAGGAGGCAGATATGTACAAATTTGCATCTGTATGTGTTAATCCGACCAATGTTTCTATAGCGGCTGAATATTTGAAAAATAGTCCTGTAAAAGTCTGTACAGTAATAGGTTTTCCTTTAGGAGCAACAACACCTACTGTTAAGGCGATAGAAACTCGAGATGCTATTGCTAATGGAGCAGAAGAAGTTGACATGGTTATAAATGTTGGAGCTCTTAAATCAGGGAATGATAATTTAGTAAGAAAGGATATTGAGGCTGTTGTCACTGCTGCTGCTGGTCAGGCAATTGTAAAAGTAATATTGGAGACTGCGTTATTAACTAAAGAACAAATCGTGAAAGGTAGCCTTCTAGCAAAATTAGGAGGTGCAGATTTCGTAAAAACTTCAACGGGATTTAGTACTGCTGGTGCATTAGTGGAAGATATCGCTTTAATGCGAAAAACTGTAGGACCTGAGATGGGAGTAAAGGCTGCAGGCGGAATAAGAACTCATGAAGTAGCAGAAGAAATGATTAAAGCTGGTGCAACTCGTATAGGAGCCTCTGCGTCAATAGCAATTGTGAAAGGCACAGATTCAAAATCAGGCACTAATTAGAGGTTTGAATTTGTTAATTTTAACCATAAATTCTGGCTCTTCATCTTTAAAATATTCTTTATATGAAACAGAAGGGTTCAAACTATTAACTCTGGGAAGAGTTGAAAGGATCGGACTTAATAAATCCTTAATTTCTTATAAGAAAGAAAATCGTGAGAGAAAAAAAGAAATTGAGTGTAGTGATCATAGTGAAGCGTTAGAAATAGTTTTGGAACAATTAATGAGTTCTAAAGAACCACTTATTCGTACCCTCGATGATGTTTATTCTGTGGTACATCGTGTTGTTCATGGTGGAGAGAGATTTATGGAGGATATAATAATAAATGATGAAGTAGAATCAATCATTAAGGAATTAAGTGTATTAGCTCCATTGCATAACCCTTCTAATTTACAAGGAATCCAAGCTTGTAGAAAATTACTTCCAAAGGTACCGCATGTCGCTGTATTCGATACAGCTTTTCATAACACCATTCCTGATTACGCTTATCGATATGCAATTCCTACGGAATGGTACAACAAAAATAAATTTCGTCGTTATGGATTCCATGGTACATCAGTCGAATATGTATATCAGAGAGCAATCTCTTTTTTGGGTATAAAGAACTCTAGAAGGCTTATTGTACTTCATCTGGGAAATGGTGCTTCTATTACTGCTGTAAAGGATGGAAAATCAATAGATACAAGCATGGGATTAACACCCCTTGAAGGATTAATCATGGGAACTCGATCAGGTGATCTTGATCCCGGTCTAATCTTAGCTATGATGAGAAGTAAAAAACTGACTGTTGATCAAATAGATCAAGTTTTGAATAAAGAAAGTGGATTATTAGGATTAACAGGGAAATTCAGGGACATGCGAGAAGTTGAAACAAGTGCAAAATCAGGTGACCCAAAAGCTTTGCTTTCTCTTGAGATGGCATCTTATCGTATCAAAAAGTATGTTGGTGCGTATTATACTATATTAGGCGGACTGGATGCAATTGTTTTTACAGCTGGGATCGGAGAAAAGTCAGCTCACTTTCGTGCAATGGTAATGGATGGATTAGAAGTTTTAGGAGCGTTTTTAGATACGGAGAAAAATAACGAGGCCGTAACAAGGAAAGAGGGAACCTCAATATCAAGATCAGACTCCAAAGTAGAAGTTTTATTGATACCCACGAACGAAGAATTGATGATGGCGCAAAAAGCGTTTAACTTGATAATGAAAAATAATAAATAGATATTTATCTAAATTGAGTGAACTTATTACTTAAAATCTTCTGGAAGACCAATTTGACGAGTAATCGTTTCGAATAACTTGTCTGAACGAGGGCGCGATTCTAAAAGAAAATCTTCGAGATTTCCCTCAACTTGTTTGAGTACAATTCGTTCATCTGAATGTATATGACCCTTATTAATATGATACTCGAAAAATTTGCAAAGCAATCTTGGAGCACGTGTCATCTGTAGAATTTCTTCATCTTTTAACATTCGAATACGATAAAAAGTTTCAGTAACTCGGGGATCAAAAACATGGCTTTTTGGATGAATTATTGCTGTTAAATAACTCCTTCCTTGGGTAATGTCATCCTCCTCCATCCAAATATCACTACCAAAGGCCCACATTTCGTAATCGATACCCCAAATCCGTGAGGCGATTTTATTCTTATCTAATTGTACAAGATAATTACCAGCATTCCTATCAGGATCATTTAACCAAATATCAAAAGGTAAAAGGTAAAATCCATCATCGATATTCCCGATTTTTTCGAATACACCGTCTAAATCGTCTTGGTTTGCATCCAAATATTCATCTAGGTTCATAGAATCAGGAATTTTTTCTTGGAGAAGAGCAAGAACATCAGTTGGGTTCTTTCTTTCACTTTTTGAGGCCAATAATGCCTCAAATTGTTTTGATGTTGAAGTTCCTCCTTCTTTCCGATCATCAAAGTGATAGAATTCGTCTGCAGTTTCCTTCCCACCTTCCTCTTCATCTAAAACTATGATATCTCCTAGCTCTAAATCAGTAGTGTGAAGGAGTTTAAGGTCAGAAATTTTTTGAGAGCATATTATATATGTCTTTGGAACATTTAAATGTAACTTTCTCCCAAGACGTGATGCGGTTACCTCATTAAGTAAACGCCAAAGATGTAGCCGATCACGACTTCTTTCAGGTGTATCCTTAATATCTACATCAAGATTATAAATTTCCTTCACTTCAAAATCAATAAGATTCCCAAAAGTTTTGAGTAACCATTCTTTCCCAGATTCTTCAACAAGAATGGTAGCTTTCCCATGCTGGCCTGAAGCAGATAATTTTTTTGTGGAAAGTTTAAACTTGTGTTTCACATTTTTCTTCTGATCATCAGAGTAAATGATCAAATCCCATTCAGACATGAGGGTTTTGATCGAAATACACTCTAAAAAAGGTTTAGCTAACTTTCGTTCCATTTGGTACATCTTGATCTGGTACCAATAAACCTAATTCTTCACCTTCAACCGCCGCAAGAATCATTCCTTCTGAACGAATTCCTCTAATCGTAGCAGGTTCCAAATTAACAATAACAGTAACTTTTTGACCAACTAATACCTCTGATTCTCGAAAAGAAGCAAGTCCTGCTACAAGTTGTCTTTGGCCAATCTCCTCACCAAGATCCACCCGTAATTTAAGCAGGTTTTTCGTATCTGATACTCTTTCTGAAGCAATTATTGTTCCTATTCGAATATCTAATCTTTTAAAATCTTTGAAAGGGATAATTTCACTATCTACCATTTTTTGTGCCTTCTTCTTCACTTTTTTCGATTGAACTTTCTTTTTCTTTAATTTTTTTTCCAATTCGAGTGGATCAACCTTCTGGAATAGAGGTTTTGATTCTTGAATTTTCTGACCAGGCTGCAATTTTAGCTTTCCAGCTTCAATTAATCTCTGTTTGTTAACATGTCCCTCCTGATTAAGAATTTTCCAGATTTTTTCGGCAGTATCAGGGATAATTGGGGATGAAATAATACTTAAAGTGGAAACAGATTGGACTGCTAAATAAAGAACAGTTTCTACGGCTGAAGGATCGGTTTTGATTAATTTCCAAGGTTCTTTCGTGCTTAGATATGTATTAGCGGATCTTGCGAAATCAATAATAGCCGTAACTGCTTTCTTAAATTCAAACTGATCGAAATGATCAGCAATAATTTCCGGAATTTGATTAATACTTGATACAAATTCTCTATCCGTGCTGTCTAATCTATGACATTCTGGGATATTTCCTTCAAAGTAATTATGTATTAACACAAACACTCGATGTATAAAATTACCGAGAACGTCATTAAGATCAGTATTTATACGTTGACTGAAATCGCTCCAAGTAAAAGATGTATCTTTTATTTCAGGACGTGTAGCAGCTAAATAATATCGCCAATAGTCAGTAGGAAGTAGATCTGCCGCTTCATCAATCCAAATACCTATACCTTTTGATTTACTAAATTTTTCGCCCTCAAAATTGACAAATTCAGTTGTACTGACATTATAAGGTTGAACAAAGGGTTTTCCATAACTTTCTTCCGCACCTAAGAGAAGAGCTGGAAAGAGGAGGGTGTGAAAAAAGATGTTATCTTTGCCAATGAAAAAGATTGTACGTGAGTTTGGATCAAGCCAATATTGTTTCCAAAATTCAGGATCCTTGTGAAGGCGAACACCAAGCTCTGCAGAAGCAGATACATATCCCAGAACAGCTTCAAGCCATACATAAATTGATTTTCCTTCTGCCTCCTTTATTGAAGGACCCGCAGGGATTCCCCATGAAAGATCTCGTGTTAAAGTTCTTGCTTTAAGACCTTCTTCAAGGATGTGAGAAGAAAACTTCCGCGCATTTTCAGGTAGCTGCTTGTTAAGCTTAATACTCTCCAACAATTTTTCTTGAAAAGCACTGAAGTCATAGTACCATTGAGTAGTTTTTTTAAGAACTGGAGGATTACCACAAATTTTACAGACAGGTTTTAATAACTCGTCAGGATTTAATGGTTTTCCACAATCTGAGGCATCACATTGATCTCCACGAGCACCAGGAGTGCCACAATGAGGACAAATTCCTTCCACGAACCGATCGGGTAGAAATCGTTTATCAGTATTACAGTAAAACTGTTCAACTTCCTGACTGAAAATATAACCATTCTCGTTACAACGTTTGTAAAAATCCTGAACCCAACTATAATGAAACGAATTGGCAGTTTTGGAATAATTCAAATCAATATTCCAGATTCGGAGTAATTCGAGAATTTTAGAGTGATTCCTCGCAACCAATGTTTCTGGATCAATTCCTTCTGCAAGTGCTGCAACTTCAATCGGAGTTCCATGACAATCTGATCCAGTAGCTGAAATAACATCAGCTCCCCGCAATTTTAAATACCGAACATAAATGTCAGCACTTAATAAATGTAAAACGGTGCCAAGATGGGGAATAGCATTGACATATGGCCAGGCAGGACAAATTACAAATTTCTGATTGGTAAGATCTTCCAAAATAAACACACCCAATGAGATAATCTTTTTTTGATAAACTGATAACTAAATATGTGTCGTTGATAGATACTTTGATCATTAAAAGAATAAGTTTTAATTAAGAAAAGGCGAACTCTAATATTGTCTTGATAGAAACCAATTTTAAAATTCTGCTTACTCAAGCATTTGGCAATCCCACATAGTTTTTCGCCTCAAATAGAAAGATTTTAGGACCTTATAAATTTCTTTCGAGATTCTACATTGAATCCTAAAATTCAAAAGCTCAATAACAAAAGGAAACCGAGTATATAAACCTTAAATAGTCTTTAAAAGAGGATTATAGTACCAGCTATTGAGACTCTTCTCTATGGAGAGATAAATGGCAAGATTCGTTAAGCACATAAAAAACATTTTAAAGGGTATCAAAGAAAGCATAAATTAACAGTTAGATACTTTTATCTAACTGGGGAAGAAAATTGAATAATTTGGAGTTACGGCGTACCGAAAAAGCTTATTTTTCATCATCGTCGTAGCTCCCTCCCTCCCCCCTCTTAATACTCAAGTTTTCCTATATTTTTGTTAACTCTAAGCAATAATTATTGTTAATAACTATTTTTTTTAGTTTTTTAATAATGGAAATTTATAGGATCTGTTTATAGAAATTACGTCTAGGATAAAAATAAGAAAATAGGATGAAATTAACCCAGAATTGATTGGTTTTTTCCTAAGATGCTGAGAGGATTTTCGCTTTATAATGCCTGAAAAATCTATACAAATTAAGGGAGCTTTAAATCTACAATATTCCTTGATGGAAGGATCCGACATAAAAAAGAAAAGAATTTCGGTCTATTTAGCAATTATTAAAGTTTAGTTTTATTGATTTCAGCGGCATAAATCAACGTGGCTGCTATATCATCAACAGAATCACCAATGACTTTGAAATTATCCATTTTTTCTTTCATTGATTGTTTCATTGCCTTAAAAACATTATATTGACGATCTAAAGAAAATTTCGAATATAAACTCGCCATCACTAGCATACTGGCGATTCTTGCCGTTTTTTTTGGATTCTTTCTGAAATCCTTGTCATCTAACATCATAATCTCTTGAAGTTTTATAAATTTCTCAAGAACTTCTAAATATATGTGACTCATCTAATCAAGACACCTAGTTGAATATGTATTTGCAGAAGGAAGATCAGTTTGAGAATGGTTTTAAGGCTTTCATATAAAGTACAAATAAAAATTTTATTGTTCCCCCCAATTTTTATTCAGAGGTATTAATGCATGCTAACGGAAGAAGAGTGGTTAGATCGATTAGCGATAGAGGCTCAAGAGCTTACACGAGAGCAACCGACCTTTCGTTCAGTAAATAACGATTTTACGCATTGGAGAGGTGAAATATTAGGGTCAGGATTGTACGAAGGTGGAGTTTTTGTAATTGAAATAATGATTCCACGAGGTTATCCCTATGAACCACCGAAAGTACGATTTAAAACCCCAATTTGGCACGTAAACATTTTCAAAGAAAAAGTATGCGTTGGAATACTTGGAAAAGACTGGAGTCCAGCATATAGCCTTGTACAGATAGTTGAAACAATACGATTTTTATTAACCAGTCCAAATCCAGACGATCCGTTAAATGCTTCTGCTTCTCGTCAATGGAAAAGAAATAGGAATGTTTTCAAGAACCAAGTTGATGACTATATCAAAAGATATGCACATTGGAATCAAGGTAAATAAATTCTCGATTAAACCAAACTAAACTCCACGATGTATTTCTCGTTTGACTGTATATTTCTCTGGATATTCTAATCTAGCAAAAACCCGATCAGCTCTCACTTCATCTTTTAGAGTTGTCAACCAGCTTACATCATCTTCAGATTCTAATCCCCAAACAAATAATGATTTTTTATAACCACTCTCTTCGTAAAGTGATGAAGATCGAATAGATTGGACAAGAGTTTCCCAACTTGATGTATTAGGATCGGGATACATGGGTGAATAAGGCATAATATGGAAAACTATGTACCCACAGATTTCGATTATTCTATCTAAGTTAATACCGTAATGTCGCCCGAATCCATCGTGCCAATCAGTTTCAGGATCAACTGGAACTACCATCCCGATATCAAGGCTGGATCGTTCAGATTTTGCGCTTTCAACTGATTCACGAAATGCGGTACTGATAATATCCGATCTCCAATCTTCGAATAATCTTTGTATACTAGGATCTTTTTGAATATCTAAATAGGATGTATCAAGACTTACACCAGAAACTTCTGCGAATTTTCGCACGGCTCTTTTTGAAAAAGAGAATTCTTGTCTTGGAAAATGAAATTCTTGTAAAATTAACGAATTTATTGGCTTTCGGGCTACTTCTCTTGATATGTAACTCATATGTTTCCAATAACCCTCCATGCTAGGATCAACATATGTGGTTACTAGTGTTCCATCAGAGCGACCAATTGAATAGCCTGGATCTGCTCCTAAGTAAGAATCCCCAAAGGAGTAGCAAAATGCATGAGTATTCATTCCGAGATCGTTTGCTAACTCTGTGAAGTCAGTGAAGAAATTATCATAGTTTCGATCGCTTGGAGCAGCACCACTACGAAAAGTTACAAGTCCATCTTCCTTCTTACAGACCAACGCAACTTCTTCCACAACACCTCCATATTCAGCAAGAAAAGCGTTTGCTCCTTGGCCTGCTAAAGAGTTTGGAGTTGTTGGATCAATTACAGGAATAAATCCATGTTCAATCAATTCATCTAAGTTCATAAATCGGCCCTCTTGAAGGACTCTGGCATACGCTCTCGGTTCTAGTGATTATTTTTAAAAATTACCCTTTCTTTTCTTCAAGAAAATACTAGACTGAAATCCTAGAACCTTCACCGAAAAGCATTAATAAGCAAAGAGAAGCTAATTAATTCGAAGCTAAACATAAAACCAGAACATATGTGATTAACCATGGGGAATTTTATAGAATGGGCACCTGGAGTCTATCGGATTGTGGGAGAGACAGGAAAACAAAGAGAAGAATACGCTAGTTATCTTGTCATGGGTCAGGAAAAGATAGCGGTAATAGATCTACCTACTCGTTCAATAGGAAAACAAATAATTTCTTTTGTAAAAGATTCTGGAAGAGAAACTTCAGATATAAAATATATCATACTTACACATACTCATCCGGATCATTGGGCTGGTCTGGGTGTAATGGAGAAAATAAAACCTCAAATTGTCGTACATGAGTCAGGTGTACAATCTCTTACCCAAGGTAAGAATTTTATTTTAAAGGAGCAGTTTCCTAGTCCATCAAAATTCAATCTAGCAATGAAATCTTCCCTTTTCACAAAAATTGGTAAAGTGAAAGAAGAGTTGATTTATTCATTTAGTGGAAGTGAGACACTCGATTTGGGAGGAGAAGAGCTCATACTTCAATCAACTGGAGGACATTCAAAAGATAGCATTTTGATTCAAGCTTATAAAGCTAAATGCACATTCATAGGAGATGAAGCAAATATTGCTCCCGATCGTCCAGCTTCTTTTTTTATTGATGGTACGGGAAGTACAAAGAAACGATTGAAAGTGCTCGAGCTGCTATCAAACATCTCAACGGATGTGATTTGCCCTGCTCATCAAAGCCCAGTACCTCAACCGTATGATCTTTATCTTCATAATCTAATTTTCGAGCATTCTCACACTAAAGAAACAATTTACGATTTACTTGTGAGTACAGGTCAGGCTAAGGTACATTTACTCGCTGGAGAATATCTGAGAACAATAGGTATATCATGGGATACCCCTTTCAAAGAATTAGGTGTAGCTGAGACAACTGTGACGGCTTTTCTAAAGGAATTAGAAAGCGAAGGCAATGTACATTATGAATCTCATACAGAGAGATGGAGTATAAAGTAAAACGTGTATCCTGAGGGAGATTAATCCAAAAACCAAGCCGATTGTCTAATTAAATCAATATCGACCGATATCCACTCATTGTTGTCCATTTCTAATTTTTTCTCTTGTAATATACGAATGTATACAAATATCTCAGGTTCGTAAATATAAAGATCCCATGAAAATCCTCTTGATATTAAGAAAGCGTCTGTACCTGAATCTAGAATCCTTCCCTCTGATATTTTATACATAAGAAGCTCCCCTTCCTCAAAATCCACGAGTTTTTTATCCAATAAGCTTTGAATACTTTCAAATAGTTCAGTTATTTCTTCAGGACTTCTTGGATAGATATTCCAAGTAAGTATTGAGTTATTACCTTTATCACGCCGTTTTACAGGTAAAGTCGTTTCTCGGTTTGGAATTTTTTTTTCCAAATATTTTTCAAGTTCTTTTACAATTTCCAGTAGAATTGATGGAAGAGATGTTTGTTTAGCCATACTACCACTTTGCATTACAATAAGGACAATAATTTCTTTTCGAGAGCCATTGAAGCATATGATCTTGATGAGCTTTACTATGACAATGGGGACATTCCATCGTGGCAGTATCATCAGTCTCTATTGGTTTCCAACAAATTATACACTTGGAAGGCGCCTGGAAAGGATTCCATTTCCCTTTTGATTGAGAAATGAGTTTTATTCTTTTCTTTTGAATAGGAAAGCGGTGATCCATATTGATATCACTCCTTAGTAGCAGGCAATAAATCTTCTATCTTGCTTAATATTGAGGATATCTCTTCCTTTAATGATAAAAGATCGATTGCTCCTACAATCCTAGTATTAGCTTCAGTGGAACGATTTAATTCAATTCTCCGATCAAGTTTCCCTAGAGAAACAATTAATTCAGATAACCTCCTTCCCAGATTAGAAATGAGTTCTGATTGCCCTATTATAGTAGAAGAAATTTTATCGATTTTATCTTCAAGAATTTTGATATCTTCATGAAAATTTGATAATGTAGAATTAATAACTGTTTCTAATCCTTTTACAGTAGGTACCTCTCCCTTAGGAGTGGTTAAAGTCTCAATAGTGATATCTCGTGGCTTCTCTTTCATAATTTTTCACAGGAACGTGATTATATATATAATATCCAATTTCATTTCAAGCATTAAATCTCTATTGAAATTGTTAGAAGATAACATCGTTCAAATGTGGTATTTAGTTTAGAATCTCTTTTAAGGTTAGAAATTCTTTTATTAACGTTACATATGAGAAACAACGTACATATCTTATCTTGATGCTTGAACACTCTCCCCCAGCATATACACACACGAAAGGTTATCTTAACAAATGAAAAAGCCATCAGAAGAAATTTTTTCGGTAGTCCTTTTGGGTACAAGTGGTGTTGGTAAATCTTCAATTGCATTCTATCTTGAGCATGGTTATCCTCCACCTAGTAATATAAAACCGACCATTGCGTTTGGAATTTCTCATGTTGAAATGAGTAATTCTGTAATAGGACTAATTGATGTTGGGGGACAAAAGAAGTTCCTAGACATGCGGTATCATGAAAGGTTTGTACGCTCTGCCGATGGGCTTGTTTTTGTCATGGACAGTGCCCAAAGAAACTTTGATGATGATGAACAATGGCTAGATGAGGCTTTGAGATTAATTCCTGATAACATTCCCATATTAATAATTGCTAATAAGCAGGATTTATCTACTACTTTATCACCTGATTTTATTCGAAAATATTTCATTCATTCTCACCTAGAAGGTTATAATTACCAGATTTTTGGAACGGTGGCTGCAGATCCTGGAGGAATAAGAAGTGGTGAGAATATAACTGCTTCATTTGAACATTTGATTTCACAGATGAAAATTTATCGTAAAATGAAGCTTGAACAAACCCAAATACAGTGATAAAGCTCCTAAATAACAAAAGGTGCAAAACTGGATAAAAATTGAAATTTAGTTTACCTAATAAATAGGAATTTTCCTTTTCCAATGGGAGATAACAAGATTTGTTTGAAAAAATACGTGTAACAAGCGGTATTCCTTACCTAGATTCATTAATGCAAGGAGGATTCATTAAAAGTACAACCAATCTTGTTATAGGACCTGCAGGTGCTGGAAAAACTATTTTTGCTTTGCATTTCTTATCTGAAGGCGCGGCCAGAAATGAGAATGGGCTTCTTGTAGCTATGCAAGAACCTCCTTGGGCAATTCGCCGCGATGCAAGTAATTTTTCGTTTTTTGACCATAATCACTTCGCTGAACCTGAAAAAATTGTAATGCTTGATTTTACCCCATCAGGATGGGAATTATGGGATCCTGATAGTCTGAATATTGCTGAAGATTCACCACTAATTATTGAAGCTGAAGGTGTTCCTTATGATGAAACTTCGTTACCTACTTTCCTCCATAGAGTTTTCTATCATATTTCGCAAGTAGTAGAAGAAAAAAAGATAGAACGAATAGTAATTGATCCTCTGGCAGCATTTCGATTTTATGATTACGGTAATGATGTTGGATTTTTACGAAAAATAACTACTGGCTTCTTGATGAATATAGCATCGTTAAATGTAACAACTATCGCCATATCGGAACTAGCAGGTAGTACAGGATCATCAATATTTGGAGAGGAGTACATCGCTGATTCAATAGTACATCTTGACATGCTTTCCGTTCGAGGCGAAATGATGCGCATTTTTAGAATAAGTAAAATGCGGGGAACAAAGCATACAACAAAAACATTGAGTTTTCAGATCACAGATGACGGAATAACGTTTCTTGATAGTGAAGAGGATAAATAATAAAGAGATATGTGTTTTTGAATTCCCCTTTCAGTATCTTTTTTAAGCGGTAGCACCAATGAGGTGTTGGGATCTTGGTATGCAGATAAATATTGTACAAGCAATAGGTGGCGGGACAATTACACTAGAGTGTGAAAAAACCGATTCTTTAGCGTCCATCAAAGAGCGGGTTGCTCAACAAAAACGAATTCCTGCACGTTCAGTAATTCTAGTATTTCAGGGGAAACAACTTGATGAAAGTGAGAGCTTGAAAACTGCTGGAATAGAAGATTTAGATAAATTGTATATGATCACCAGAACAACTGGTGGTAATATCTCATAATCGTTTTTTTACCTTATCATTTCCTCTTTGCTTTTTTCTCTTTTTCTGTCATTTAAATCCAGATTAGATAATATTGAGTCATTTGTTGAAATTCTTTACATGAAAATCTTACCCAAAGTAAAAAAACGGGATTTAAATTCTCTTACGTTATTTTGATCTTAGTGCATCTAAAT
>JAEOSP010000275.1 GCA_016840305.1 Candidatus Hodarchaeota archaeon | reverse complement strand
ATTCCTTCATGCTGATATTTTCGTATTAGTGAGAGTAAAGCAAGTCGGAGCGTGCTATTGGATAATTGATTGATCTCCTTGGCGACCCATGAGGCTATTTCTTCAGTTTCTGACATTTTCAGCAAACTCCGAGGAACTGTCCATCGTATTTTGTGGCTTAGTTGTCTAACTAATATCAAATTGATATTAGTATAAATACTTTATGGTTAAGGAGCTCCAATACTAGTATAGAAATTATCTAGGAAATAATCGAAAATGATGAAAATGAGCATTAAACCCAAATTTAACACAATAAACGTGAATTGTAATTGTTTTCTCATACCTTAGTTAAAGGATCCTCAAGATACAACCATCTCAAAAACGAACTAAAAATTACCTGAACTTGCTAAAAAACCTCTATACAACTTTCCTCTTTTTTTCTATAAATTCTACACGTCACAATGATATTCTGTGAAGATTGTTAACAACTAGAGGCTTTTTTGGATATTTATGATCCTTGGTCCTATAAATTATCTCTCGTGTTTCAAAATAAGTCTGAATTCGTTCTATAATTGGATCGATTGACTGCCAGTCTTTGTTCCAATCAATTTCCCATATTCCAATCGTGCTGCTCCAAGGATGTCTCTCTTGATAGAAGTCTTCTAACATAATCCGATATTCTCTATAGAGATTTTTTAAATATTCGATTGGTAAGAGATCATCTGTTTCAGCATCTCGGGCTCTATTCTTTATTCTTTTGTAAGCTACTTCAGGAGTCACTTCAAGATAAATAAAGAGGTCAGGAGGAGACAAAAGTTGTGTAAACATATGATAAGATTGTTCGTAAATCTCCCATTCAATAGGATGTATTTTTTTCGCATTTGCTAACATTTTAGCAAATACTCTATCCCCAGGTAATCCCCTATCAATAATTGCGCCTCTATTATCATTGATACTCAGTGATGCCTTCTGTTGTATAGCAAACCGTTTATTCAACATATCAATTTGAAATAGAAATCCCCATCGTTTTTGGTCTTCATAGTAGATTTTCAGTAGTTCTTCGTTAACTGGTTCAGGTAATATTGTTAAATTAAGGCGTTTTCCTATTTGTTCTACCGCCGTTGTTTTCCCAACCCCAATAATGCCATCAATCCAGATAAATGGATGATTTAACAAAATTTATCTCCTCTATTGATCCTTCGGATCACTCTATATTACCTTTTTTTGTATAATGATAAAAAATATTCAAAATTTAGTACTATATTAGGTACTATGTCAGGTACTACCAAGAGGTAGTACCTTACCCACTCACTCTCTATTACATTATTTATGTCGGAGCTATCAAAAAAACAGTTCAAAGAATACGTAAACACCAGTTTTAAATTTCGGATATTTGTGGTTTCGTTAATTTCTTTAGCTTAATCCGTATCAGGTAAGTAGATTCTAAGAAGTGACAAATTTTCAATGAAAAATCCTTTTATTTCATTAGCAAAACTTGCTAATGGGGCAATCTCAATTCCTTTCTGAATTTTTTGAAGCATTGAATCTACAGCGTTAAGGTGCCTTGTGTTAAGAGTTAATCCTTTATTTACGATTACAAATACTTGATCAGAGAAAGGTTTTTCAGCTAAATCATCAATAATACCCTCTGATAATAAGATGAAAGCTTTAACTGCCAGTTGAAAAGCACGATTTGCATCCTGAAGGAATGGAGTGAGATTATTTGAGGAGTAGTTATCTTGAGCTTCTTGGAATGCATCTTTTGCTTCAATAATCATTTCAGCAATTTCTGGAGTTACATCCTCTAAATCAACTTTTTCATCAGGATCGATCGTTAAATTATTCTTAATTACCTGTTCAATTAGATTCGTAACGAAAATAAAGTTCGATAGATTTTGTTTAACTTTTTCTTGTTTATCAATTTGCTTTCTGAGCTTTACTAATCTTTCTCGTTTATCTTGAACCTTGCGACTTTTGCTCTTCTGCTTTAGCTGTTCTTGTTTCTTTTGCTTATTAATAACTTCTAATTCTTCTTTCTCGCTATTTAATACTTCAATTTTATTTTTAATCATTTCTAATTGAATTCTCTCATGTGTTAGCTCAGTTTCCACGGCTGTTGAATGATATTGGTTCTGTTTAATTTCCTTTTCTAAATCCTTAACGGTTGTCACTAATTGAGAGATATTTTCTAGATCTGTGGAGCTAGAAGATCTCTTACCCATACCTGATATAGCTGCTTGCGTGTCTGTAAGAGCTTTTTTAAGTCCTATTTCTTTCTGAGTTAATTCTTTGATCTCTTTCGATAACTCAGACTTTTTCTGAAGGTGAGATGTATGTTCTTGATCTAATTTTGTTAGAAGGAACTGAATATTCTCGATGGACATCATATTCACCCTCGTTGATGTAATTTTCGATGGAGATGTTCAATTTCTACCGTTAGTGCATCGAGATTATCCTGAGTGGACTGGTATTCTGACGTAATTACAGCTAATTCCATTTTTTCGGATGAATCCTCACCTTCATTTGCCAATTTTTCATTTTCCGCTATCAATTGATCTATTTCTTTCTGGATAAGTTTTTCATCTGTTTGCTTTCTCATAATTTCTAATTTTATTTCTTTCAACTGTTTTTTTTGCTGAATTTGTTTAGACTGAAGATTCAAAATAGTCGTGTGATGTTTTTGAATAGTCGCTTTAAGTTCGTCAGGACCCTTATTTATCCCATCTTCGATAACGGTGATATCAGGATGTTTCGCTTGAAGGAGATCGGTCTCATTCTGAACAGAATTAACTTGTGTTTTCAATGTATCGCGTTTACGAGTCAAAATGCCTTGAATTCTTTTATTCTTACGGACCCGTTCATCATAATCGGCTTTTTTCTCTTGGTAAATCTTTTCAAGCTCCGCCACTGAAAGCTGTTCAAGGGTTTCTTTTCTTAACATGCGATACTCACGTTATGAGATAGAATGACATACTGATTTATAAAAATGTGTTTTTCTTCTTTACTTTCACAGAAGCAATTATTCTTCAGTATTATTCTCTGGAGTTATAATTTTATCAATGGTTTTTAAAAGATTAATCAAATGACCCTTTGTTGTAGGGGGCATAATTACAAATCTCAAAAGGCCGTTTACCACAGTTGTAGTCCAACCTTGTTTCCAAAGTTTTCTGTGAAATTCATGTTGAGTTAAATTTGAAGTAGTGGGAATTTTAACTCCTAGAATATTTATTACTGGTTTAACAGGGATTTGAAAATCTCTCTTACGTAACTCATTGGTTAGGAACAATGTATTGTTCATACATTGAGAAATTTCTTCCTTAAATCCTCTAAAGCCAATTTTTTGCCATCTAAAAGAAAAAGCAATGGCTGAAGCTCCCAGTCGTGTTCCAGATAATGTGTGCTGTTTAGGTTGTCCTTTTAAGTACGGAAGAGTAAACTCAATTGCACTCGGATAAGATTTATCACGCCAAAGAAGCCCTCCTCCAGGAATGGGCATTCTCCCCATTTTATGGATGTCTATTGTCATTGATTTCAAAGATTCAAGCTGGAAGGATAAGTTGAATTGATCTCTATTATCCAAAAATGGAATAACAAGTCCTCCAAAAGCAGCATCGATATGAAGATCAAGTGAATTTTCTAAACATACTGTATCCAAGTCTAACAATGGATCAACCGTACCTAGAGCTGTTGTTCCAGCTACTCCTATAATGGCGATAGTTTTGGGGTTGATAGCTTTTTTCACTTTTTGTATATCTAGTTGATATTTTGAATTAACTGGAATTGAAACGAGCTTTAATCCTAGTAAATCCGCTGCTTTATTAATAGATACATGAGCAGAGGATGGAGCAATAATTTCCAGAGGAGAATCATTATTCAATCGATTTTTTTTTCTTTTATAATTTCTGATTGCCCATATAGCAGTAATATTAGCTTCTGACCCTCCAGTTAATATCAACCCCGTTCCTGTTTGAGGTAAATCTACTAATCGGCCTAGAATATCGATTACATTCTTTTCTGTATTTTTAGTTCCTGGGAAAAGAGCAGGGTCACCTAAATTTTTATCTAAGTGCTGAATAAAAATATCATGAGCTGATTTTTCAGCTTTACTATTCATAGAACTAAGAATTTTTCCAGTTGAGTATTGTTGATCCTTAGTTAACTCAAAATCTAGATTAAACGTATCTTTTGAAGAAGAATTATTTTGATTCATGAATACTGGTTCCAATATCGTTTTTTAGTGGCATTTGAAAAAATTCCCTTACGAAAAATAACCTTTATCGACATTCATGTAATAACAGTATTGTTAGAATTGAAATTCTTGTGAGTTATCTTAGATATAATTTGTTAATCAGTGAATCGAATTTAATTTAATGAATGTAGGTTTTAGCACCTGAGAAATGAGAATGAAACAAAAAAAGTTATTTAAAGTCAACTTCTAAAATTTAAAATATTTCTTCAATTTTTCTCTTTTGTATAACGTGACATATATGGTAATCATTGCAATAAGTAAGCTGAAAAGTATTACAGTAATATTTATCACGAATGCGAGTCGTGAGAAATTTGTACATGCTTTTGATGCGGATTTGGGAACTAATAGTGATGCTCTATCAATAACCTTGAAAGTACCATTGGTTTCACCGAATGGTTCCAAAGGTAGAATAATAATAATTCCAGCAAAATTATGGTAAAATCTAACCTTTTGTCCCTCATTAACTGTCAATCTAGCCTCATCAGAGCATTTAGTGTAAATGATTTCTATAGGATTACCCATATCATTTATTATTTCAACCAGTAAGTCTCGATATGAAATATCTGGATCATTATATTCTATTGAAAATTCTTGGTTGGTTTCATTTAATGAGTAAGAACCTCGTAAAACTGGATAGGGTAAAATAAATTCAAAGTAGATACCTGCAAAAGAATAGTATAGAATTACAAAAATCACAATGCTTAGAAGCCGCTTCCTCATTTTAATTCACAGATTTTGGTAATATACCCTAATTGACTTATAATTCTGAATTAAATCTTCAAATAATTTTAATTTTCTGAAATTTCCAAACAGATAATATTGGTTGTTTAGATATCTTACAACTAGCTTCTCCGATTACAGATATTTTTAACTAATGATAATCACATTATAATTAACCTAGCAATTTATCCCAAACAGTAGATTTTCCAAATTACGTTGGGTTAATCTTTTGGGAAATATGTTTCTTAGAGATAATCTATGTCGTGGTACTAAATGAAAATACCTTTTTTAGAGTTTTGGCAAAGAAGAGGAATAAGAACCAAATCCGTAGTAATAATTTTTATTGTCGCAGCTATCCCACTGACCTTTTTGATGGCTGTTAGTGGCTTCAGTACAAGAGAAATTATTGATATCGCAAAACGTGATCTAGATACAGCTACAGCTACTTTAGTTGAAAATCGTTTTGCTCAAAATATGCTATTCTCTGGAATCGTATATTTATTTGGTTTGTTTAGTTTAGTACTAGCTATTTACCTTTTCAGTCGCTCATTAACCAACCCAATTCAAGAGTTGGCTCGATCAGCAGATAAACTTTCCAAGAATGATTTAACATCCGAAACTACAAATTTCTCAGACAAAGAACGGGGAGACGAGATAGGAACTTTACAAAGGTCATTTACATTTGCAGTTGGAAGTTTACGTGAGATGATTTATCATAACCAAAAGTCTAGTGAAAATTTAGCTGCATCAACAGAAGAATTAGCCGCTACTGCTGAACAAGTGAACGCACTAACAGAAGAAGTCTCTGCAACCATTCAATCGATTTCACGAGGAGCTTCTGAGCAAAGTGATTTGGTTGCAAAGGGTATGAACAAATTAGATGATATGGTCAAAGTTGTTGACACAGCTCTAGTAGATATTAACAAAACACTTGAGGTAATCGAAGAGATCGCAAATCAAACAAATATACTTGCTTTGAATGCAGCTATAGAAGCAGCACGGGCAGGGGAATATGGACGAGGGTTTGCAGTTGTTGCTGATAATGTGAGAAGGTTGGCTGAAGAAACGAAAAGTAATGCAGTAGAAGTATCACATATCAACATTGAAACTATGTCAAGCCTGAAAATTTCTGTTTCGGGATTAAGAGATCAATTTCAAGAGTTAGCTGCAGTATCTGCAGAATATAGCGTATCTAGCGCTGAAGTAGCAGCTGGTACAGAGGAACAAACGAGTTTAATAAGTGAACTTGCGAATAACATCCAACAACTTACTGAATTGACCGATGAAATAGTAGCTTCCACCGAAAAGTTCAAATTGTAGAAATTCTTTGTCTAATGATTATTAAATGTAGAAAAAACCTTATTTGGAGAATTTTTTTGAAGTAATACCCATATATGCGTTAACCTCAAAAATAATTATACAGATCTGACTATTTGTGAAATATTTGCGTAAGTGGTGTCTTCATGGATTTAGTAATTGATAGCAGATGGATCTATTACCCAGAAAACGAAAAACTGATTGAAAATGGTCGCATCATTGTCGAGGGATCAAAGATCATCTATTCTGGAGTCCAAAAGGAAAAAATCGATGGCCATTCGGAAGATTACGAATATTATAATTTTAAAACTGGATTAATTATCCCTGGGTTGATTAATGCCCATACACATAGTCCAATGACTTTACAAAGAGGAGCTTGTGATAATAAGAATTTGCAAACGTGGTTGGAATATATATGGTCGATAGAACCAAAGCTAACTCCTGAGGATGCTTACTGGGGAGCTATGTTAGGGATAGCAGAGATGTTAGCAAGTGGTACTGTTGGATTTAATGATCAGTACTTTTTTTGTGATCAAATTGCCAAAGCTGTCCATCAAACAGGAATAAAAGCTATTTTAGCCCCAAGCATATTCGTTGAAGGGAATCCAGAAGCAAATTCAATGGAAGAAGCGTTTAACATAGCAAAGTCTATTCATGATAAATGGAATGCCAAAGATGAACGAATTTGGATCCAATTTGGCCCTCATGCCCCATATACGGTTAACAGAGATTGGTTCGAAATTATTGCTGCAGAGGCTAGAAAAAGAGGAACAACACTTCATACTCACTTAAACGAAACTCAATATGAAGTTGAGGAATCTGAAAAAGCACATTCATTGAGACCCGTTGAATGGATGGAAGAAATGGGTGTGTTAGATTTAATTAATAGCGCAGCCCATTGTATACACTTATCCCAAAATGAAATTGATCTTCTTAAAAAATATAATGTAAACGTACTCCATTGTCCAAAGAGTAATGCGAAGATTGGGACTGGGATAGCAAATATACCTGATCTTCTTAAGCAAGGAGTGAATGTATGTTTAGCTACAGATGGCCAGGCTTCCAATAATAAGTTGGATATGTTTGAAGAGATGGCGTTTGAAGCTCTTATACATAAGGCTGTACATCAAGATCCCACTGCTGTTGAAACTGCAGATGTTTTACGAATGACTACCTGTAATGCTAGTTCACTATTCCCTGAGAATTCTTATTCTGGCACACTTGAGGTTAACACTCAAGCAGATATAGTTGTCATAGACCTAGATTCACCCAGTACAACTCCAATTATTGATCCAGTAAGTCATTTGGTTCATGCTGTTGGTAGGGAACAAGTAGTAATGACCGTGGTAAATGGGTCAATTCTGTATCATAATGGCAATTTTCTTACGTTAAATATTGAAAAAGTTAAGAAAGAAGCTCAAAGGGTTACTGACCGATTGATAACTACTTGATATCTTTCAAAAAAGAATATTATAACTGTCAGCGCAAATTTGGAGGAAAACATTTGGTTTTTGATGTTATAATACTCGGAGGAGGAGTAATTGGGACCTCTAGTGCTTATCATCTTAAAAGAACCAATCCTAATTTGAATATACTACTAATTGATCAATATAGCCGTGTTGGTGCTGGTAGCACTGCTAAAAGTGCCGCCCTATTCAGGAATATTTTCTCATCATCAATAAGTAGATCATTAACAAATAGCTCAATCAAGTATTATTTTGGAATTCATAAACAGATAAAACTGCGTAAACTGGGTTATTTATGGTTATTTTCTCAAGATCAATGGAGAACAATTGCTAAAGTTCTTGAAAATATTGATGAAGCGCAATTTCAATATGAAAGGATGGATACTTCTTCAATTTTGAAGCTTGTAAATATCAACCAAAACAGTGAAGCCCAATTCCAAGACGTGCATTCTGCGATTTTTGGACATTTATGCGGTACCATTTCCGCTACTGCTGTTGCAAGACATTATTATGAGGAATATCTAAAGCTTGGTGGTAAATCTCTCTTTGATACAAGAATTGTTAAGTTTAATTTAACTGGAGAAGAAAATTGTTTTCCGCCCTGGGATGATATTCGAATTAAATCTGTTTCTGATACTAAAGGAAATAAATATTCTGCTAAGATTTTTTTAATAGCTACTGGGGCGTGGACACATGGATTATTGGTACCCATAGGTATATCTCCAGGTGTTTTGCCAAAAAAAAGACAATTGTTTGCTCTGAGGATTAATAAGATAGAAAAAATCTTCCCAAGTTCAAAGCATCCCGTAATAATTCTTCCCACGGGGGGTGTTTATGTTAAACCTATAATGGAAAGCAAAACACTTGTCGTAGGATGCGCTGATAAACTTGGACGATCTTACCATATGGAAGAATTGTTTCCACCCAAGGCTAGTGAAGACTATTTCCAATGTGTTGTAGAACCAGTGTTGAAACACTATTTTCCAAAAATTAGTGGTAATTATAAGCTATTTACCAAGTGGGCAGGTTATTATTCTTATTCGCCTGACAATAATCCAGTAATCGATCAAAATTCTAATATAGTATGGGTTTCTGGTACTTCTGGATCGGGTATTATGAAAGCTGATGCGATAGGAAGAATAGCTGCAAGTAAAGTTGTTGAACAGACTATAGCGAAATTATATGATGGCAGAGAGTTTCGTGTTTCAGATTTATCATTGAAAGATAGAAAGATTGAACGAGAACGATTGATTATTTAGTTTTACTCAGTATTTAAAGGAAGTTACAGATATTCCCAAAAGATTTTTTGATATAATTAGCCCCCTTTACGATTTCATAATCCGGGGGGATCCAACTTCTAATATTCTAGAAGCAATAGCATTAACTGGAAAAGAAAAGGTTTTAGAAATTGGTACAGGGACAGGTCGTAGTATTTCTTCTCTTATAAATCTCGCTTCCAAGATCTGGATATTAGATCCCTCGCTTCCCATGCTTCAACTAGCAAAAGAAAAATTCCCAGGTGCGAAACCTGTTCTTGGGTATGCTGAAAAACTGCCCTTTAATACTCTTCGTTTTGATAGAATAATCGCCATTGATTCTTTACATCACTGGGACAATCAACAGAAGGGACTAATAGAAGTAGCTCGTGTTTTGGAACCTAATAAAGGATTATCGATAATCGTTGAATTTGATCCCTCTAAACCTTTAGGACATTACATTAAGTCAATGGAAACGTTTTTCATGATGGGTTCTAAGTTTTTCACTCCTCTCGAACTGAGGAAACTTCATAAGAAGGCGGGTCTTCATGTTATTAGACAAGCATATGTTGAGGCAGGCACGTATATAACCATATCCAGAAAAGATAGAATATAATAATTCTAATGAACTTGGAAGGTTTCTATGTATTCCAGAGACCTAGGATTTTCCTTGTAGTAATTAATTGACCTAAATGATAGGAATTATGCTGGAGAAGGACAATAAAGGCTTGAATTACGGGAGCTTCACTCCATGCTGGCAGGGGTTTATGTAAATCAACTGATTTTGCTAATTCTTCTGCTTTAGAAATTCCTAATAGAAATTTATCTACAAGATTTGGATAATTTGAATCTTTGGCCAAGTATTCTTCTGATGGCCAGTTATGATTTTTTTCTACTTCTTGCCAATCAACTTGTTTTCCCTCTATCGCTTCAATAATCGCTTCTTGCCAAATTACAATATGATGAAGAAGCTCCCAGCAGGAATGATTAGAATTATCAGGTTTTTTCCTTGCATTTTCTGCATTCAATCCAGCAACGGCTTTTTTCGGTTGTATGTGGGTATTTTTCCCATGTAATCCATTTATTATCATGTTTACAAGTTGTTCTTTCATTTTTTTGTCACCTATATGTTTACTAATTTCTTGTTAATCCCAGCTTAATCCTACACGATATGAAAACACCAATTCAAGAATTCCAAGGAATATTGGGGCTTTATGCTTTTTCTAATAGCCTTGATTCTTTCTGACATGGATTTGGGTGGCGATATAGTCTACGGTATCAGAATCATGTTGGGGATTTATGCTGTATTCTGATCTCTTTTCCTTTGCCGATGAACCTTGTTTTGATTTATGTTTTCTTCGATTTGTAATTTTTACCTCAACAATGCGTTTTCTTGCACCTGGATGATGAAAAACTCGCCATGCACGCTCAATCACATTTGCTGGTGCTAGAATAAATTTGTTTGTT
>JAEOSP010000274.1 GCA_016840305.1 Candidatus Hodarchaeota archaeon | reverse complement strand
GCTAGCTTGTAGAGGCGGACTTGATCCTCGACCGGCGGAATGAAGTAGGCTCCCTTAACTTTACCCAGTGAATGGCCCATCCAGTATTCGACGAGAGTGTCATTGAAAGCCGGATCGTTCACCCTGGCGCGCGCGCTTCGGAGGTTCGTAATTTCGATGGAAAAATGCAGGAGATCACGTTCCGAATATTGATAGCAATAAATGGAATAACGGGTAGGAATGAAAGAAAAGATGCCAAGGGAGTTATTAGAGATGCCCGAAAATTAAATCGTCAAATTGTTGTACTGGACAAGAGGGACCTTGAGGATATATCTCAAGGGATTAGTCCAGCTGAAAAAATAAATATGAAGTTCTATGAAATATTCAAACTGTAATTATACAAAAATTTCGGAGAAAGGCTTATTTCCCTAGCTAACAAGTTATGGAATGCGCGAGCATTCTTTCAATGCTTGTGTTGTGATGTTTAATCTGATTATAGATTGTGCCACTTGAACGATTCATCTTATCAGCTATTTTACCTATACTTAAACTGTCAGAAATATACAGTGAAACTAGCTAACATGCATAAACGCGAGTTATTTGTAAGGATTTTGATCTTCTCGTAATTTCGATATTTCTATAATATTGGAATTTGGTTGAAACTCTGTAAGTTTCTTTTCGTCTAGATCAACATTGATATTTTTTACTTCAAATCCAAGTCTTTCTAAGTATTGATGATACCATATCTGATTCAAACGTAGGCTTTTCTCTGTGTTCTCCCACGATTTTACCTCAATGAATAGGGCGATCTTTTCATCTTTTATTGCAATAAGATCTGGGAATCCAGGATCATTTACACTCAGAACTGTGTATCCTTTCTTTTCATACTCATTTTTTACCAGTTTTTCTGGAGGATTTGTCAAATTAAAAACAACTCCGCGCGCGTAGATGTTTCTAGCTATCTAGTCAGATTTAAGATTTCTTATTATTGAGTGTATTTATGCGAGTGTTCTCGTCTTTGTAAATTCTTTGCAATTCCTTGAAGATCTCTCTGCGCGCGCTAATGGAAGCTAGGTTTGTTACTTTTATTTTTTAAATAAATCTATGGCTTTCTGTTTATAGTAACATAGATCTTCTTTGTTGACTCTAGTAAATATCTCTTCAAGTCTTTGAAAGTCCGTTTTAACATCATATGATGTATCCATCAAACGACTTGTCTCCTCATTCTTATGTTCTAATTCATCCACTCTTTGTGCATAGAACACATCACTAAAAGACACAATAAAAACAATTATCGCATCGTTCCAGAATTCCTGATAACGGTCGATTCTCAATGATTCGTATTTTAGGTAGCTTGATGTTTTTCGCATCTTAACCTCAACAAGCATTAAGTCTTTTTTTTCATCATCATAGACTAACAAATCAGGGGAAGACCTTATCCTGCGAACTGTCTTAGAGTTACGAGTTTTGCCATCACTCAACTTAATTCTTATGTCAGCTAACGTACTTTCGTACCCATATGGATAGATTTCATAGCCAGATTTTTGTAATAGAACTTTCACTAATTCTTTCGCAGTGTTCCCCTTTAGAATGGAATCATAAAAACCGCTCAATTCAAGATCCCACCATTGAAGTTGATTATTATTGTTTGTATTAACATAATAGCTAGCTAGAAAGACTTATTCATGAAACGTTCTGTCTTAAGATCTATGTAAATTCTTTGAAGGTTCATTTCACAAGCTAGGATGCTTCAGGGAGAGAAAGAACTTGAATTATGAATATGCAAATCTTCATGATTCTTGCTTTGAATTGAAAGATGAAGTTCCAAAAATAATATAGCTAGCTAGTCCTTCCAAGATTTTTCTTCGAAATTACATTTGAACTTAAAGTTCTTTAAACTGTAAAATTTATTCCCATACTTAATAGGTTGATATGGAAAAGATATTTTGATGTTAGAAATGTTTAGAATGACTTTTTCTGGCGGTGCGATTGGTTGCTTTTTCAACATAGGTGCATCATTAATTGTCAAGTCTTTCATCAGTTGTTCCATATTAAATCTATCCACATATTGTTTAAATGAACCCTGGATTTTGACTGAAAATGGCAGAATATTTTGTTGACAAAGACCATCAAGACTTGAAGCGACAAGTCCACCAGACATTACTTTCCCATAGGCTTTATGTTTCTCTATGTTAACTGCATTTTCTGGTAAAATGAAAGACTCGATCTTTCCAATAGGGTGACTCTTAAACTTCAGTAGTGCATTTTTTCCTTTAATCAGTTCATATTCTACCATTGATTATTCCTTCTCACGAACCATATTTCCTTACGATTTATGTATTGTTTAGTTATGCAACAGCTGATATATTATTTCATGAAGAAGATAGGAATACATGTGTAAGCTAGCATAATGGATATGATGTAAATTGTATAATGGGAGAAAGATGCCTTCACTATATCATAATACTGCCTTTTTTTCAATCGAACCTTTTAGAGCTGGCTTTCTTTTTGAATATATTGAGGAATCAGTTAACAGAGCCATTATACAATATAGTAGGATTGCATATCATAGAAAAATGGGGCGTCAATTAGATCCACGTACACATCGGAATCAACGCCCTCTCGAACGCTATATTTTGTTTATGCTCAAAGCGGATATTCATTATTATTTGATATGTTGGACAAATACTGATTGGTATTATGAAGAGTTGAAGAAAAACCAGCCTTTGTTTAGCAATATTGACGAGAAATATCTTTCCTATTTAAAAAAACATAGAAAATTCCGAAACCATTTAGAACACTTTGAAGATCGGATTAAGAAAGCGTCAAAGAAAAAAGGAGTAGTTCACATGGGAATCCTTTTTGGTTATAAAATCTATTTTTTTGGGGAACATATTGAAATCAATGATTCTGATATTCAGAAGTTAAGAAATTTCTACGAAAATCTATGTATAATAGCTGATAATAACTTCAATCCTTTGAAAGATAGGTTCAAGAAACGGAAATAGGTTGTGCTAGCTAGCTGTCGGATATAGCTTTAATGAAGCATAAAGTCTTAGACAGATGCACATAAGTAATTGTTGTTAGAGGAGGATTGTCCCATTCGTTTGGGTCTATTCCATACTCGGACAGTGCAAAAGTGTTAGCTTGTAACAAGTCTGTGAGCCCTATTGGAAACAATGTTCTTTTTCCATGAGCAAATATGTTTCTAGTCTGAACATATTTTGCATTTAACATCATACGCTTAATATTATCCACGCTCCTTTTTCTCTCTTGTTTTAGTTTAAGGTTACACAATTCGTCCTTATCCAATAGGGTCTTTTGGAGAATATCAAAATCCCAAAGCTTTCCAAACAACCAACCAAGAGTCTTCTTCTTGATCTTGATTCTAGCCTTCTCCGTAGGATTACGCTTTGCATTCTGCCACCACAGTGTTCTTTCCGTCAAAGCTGAAGACACAACAATACATGCAATTGGCATATCCGCATGAAAACATTTGACAGCTTCTGTAATATGTTGAGTGTGCCTATCCAACAGAATTTCCTTTTCTATCTTTGACTTCAGGTACTCTATTCTCCTTTTTCTTTTATCAGAAGCTACATCGTTGTATCTCATCTTCAAATCGCTACCATTCGACTTTATTGATCTTCTGTAACTGTAAAGACTTTTCGGGTATAGAACTTTTGAATTTCTTGTAACTTCATTGAAGTGGATCATGCAATATTCACAAAGAAATAACATCCCGTTGAGGGAGCTAGCTAGCTAACTAGCCTAAGCAGTTTCCTTTACTGCAAGCTGTTTTTCAAAGTCGCTTCCAACTCTTCTACAAACTGGGCAACGCAAACGTCCAGTCTTAATACGACAAAGCTTTATTATTGCTGACAAAAAATTAGTTGCTATGAACGAAGAGGAATCCAAAAAAGAAATCGATTTTTTACTTCAGAAATATAATGTTGTAATAGAGAAAGATAGAATTAAGAAATACAACGAAGAGATGACAAAGAAGGATTTCATTCTTCCTTTGTTTCGTGCTTTAGATTGGGATGTTGAGAATAAAAAAATCGAAAACGAAGTTACAGCTGAAGAAAAAATATCGAAGGGGAGAGTTGATTACGGTTTTAGAATCAACGGTATTCCTAAATTCTTTCTTGAGGCAAAAGCACTAAAAGCAGATTTAGATAATCCTTTATTTGCAGAACAAGCAATAAATTATGCTTGGCATAAAGGTTGTACTTGGGCGGTACTTACTGATTTTGAAAACATTAAGATATTTAATGCGGAGTGGAAAACAACTAGTCTATTCCAAAATTTATTCATTACTTTAAGATGTCAACAATTTTTAGAGCGATTTGACCAACTATATCTTCTTTCCAGAGATGGCTTTGAACATGGTTTGCTGGATCAAGAAGCCGAAAAATGGGGTAAAAAGTCCAAGAAAAATCCAGTTGGTGAACAATTACTATATGACTTAACTAAGTGGCGAACTAATCTTTCCAAGGATATAGTAAAAAGAAATATTGGCAAAAATCTCACAGAAAAGGAATTGGATGAATCCGTTCAGAGAATAATAGATAGATTGATTTTCATTAGGAACTGTGAAGATAGAGAACTTGAGCCAATAACATTGTTGTCTACGATGCGAGAATGGGACACTAAGGGTAAGGGAGCGCTTTTCGATTATGTAATAAATGTTTTTAGTAGTTTTAACACAGAATACAATAGCAAACTGTTTCAGCATCATCTATGTGATGACTTGAACATAGGAAATCGTGTTCTTGGAGAAGCAATAAATGACCTTTATCACACGAAAGATAAAACCATGAAATATGATTTTTCGGTACTAGATGCTGATGTTTTAGGCAATGTATACGAGCAATACCTAGGTTACATTCTAAGAAAAACTGCTAAAAGAGCTACTGTGACCGAGAAATATGCTCGTCGTAAGAAACAAGGAATTTACTATACTCCCACCTACATAGTTGACTATATTGTAAGAAGCACTTTGGGAGAATGCCTTAAAGATAAAAAGGTCAATGTTGAAAAAATAAGAGTTCTAGATCCTGCGTGTGGTTCTGGTAGTTTTTTAATTAAATCTTTTGATTTTTTGGATGAATATCACAGAGAAACTGATAAAGATTATAGTCAGACTCAGTTAGATTTGGAAACTGGAATACCTTTCACAAAAAAGGTTGAGATTCTAAAGAATAATATATTTGGTGTTGATTTGGATAAACAAGCTGTAGAGATTGCACAGCTTAATCTATTACTTAAAATTGCGGAAAAAAGCCAGAGACTGCCAATATTAGAAGAGAACATCAAATGTGGAAATTCCTTAATTGAAGATGAAAAAGTCTCAGGTGACAAAGCTTTCAAATGGGACAGGAAATTCTCAGAGGTTATGAAAGAAGGTGGATTTAACGTAATAATTGGGAATCCACCTTATGTTCGACAAGAGGAATTGAGTGAGATAAAGCCTTACCTTGAAGCAAACTATGTAACTTATCAAGGAACGGCAGATTTGTATGTTTATTTCTTTGAAAAAGAATTGAAGATATTGAAAGAAGACGGTTATTTTGGCATGATTGTTTCGAACAAATGGCTTCGGGCGGGTTATGGAAAAAACCTTCGGAAATTCCTAACTGAATTTTGGATTGAAGAGTTCATTGATTTTAGAGACTTGAGAGTTTTTACTGATGCGACAATTTATCCATGCATCATAATAATGAGAAAAATCAAGAAATTGAATCCGAAAATTAGAATTTGTAAGATGGAAACATTGGGATTTGGCTCACTTGAAGAATATGTGAAGAACAACTCTTTTTTCATTAATCAAAGCGAGCTAAGTGAAAAGGAATGGAATAT
>JAEOSP010000273.1 GCA_016840305.1 Candidatus Hodarchaeota archaeon | reverse complement strand
TTTATTGATCAAAAGGAGGGATATATTGAATTATTAGGGCCTAATATCAATGATTTTCACGCATTAAGACAAGCTGGTATATTGTACCATCCGTTGAGTGATGTTCCTGTTGAAAAATTAAAACAAGGCATTTTTATTGGGTCAAAGAACATTGTACAGCAAGAAGTATTGAAAGAACGACCTTTAGGGTTGGATTTTCAGTTTCAAGAACAAGAGGAGATATTAGCAGGGTTCGAATGTTTGACATTAACAACAACGGTCAAACCTACTAAGAAAGATGAATCTAATACTCAAGAAGTTGATTCAATACCTTTTAATATTAAAACGGTTTCTAGATTTCAGCACACTCCTGGGAAGATGGCTGTATTTAGCTATAATGACAGGGCTATTATCATGGTATTTGCTGTATTAGGGGAAAACTTCAGGAAGATAATAAATGCATTATCAAGTACAAAGGATTTAAGAGCATAAATTGGGTATTTTACTGGAACGAATCCATTCACATCTTTTTTATGGTTTAAACGATTTTCTGCTCGTGATTTTGCAGTAATTGTAATTTAAAAAGGATCTATAATAAACTCTAATGTCAAAAATATTCCAAATGAGATAAGAATTTAGCTAGCAAAAAAAGCATACCAACGAAAATTATTATTGCTAATGGAATTTTGGTGGCTTATTGTTGAAAGATGAAAACAATACTTTTGATTATTTATGGGGAATTTTCTTGTTACTTGAAATTTTTTCTGGAGAGTTCTTTAAAAATTATAAACCCTTTGTTTTACTCCAAGCATTAGGATTTTTCTTTCTTCTTTTAGCAATAATTTTTATCCCCATTCCTCTAATACTTTTTCCTAGAAAGAGGAGAGATGAGAGTCATGAGCATTTCTTTGATGTCCCCCAAGTAATTAATACTGGTATTTATGGTCTTGTTCGTCATCCACAGTATTTAGGATGGGTTTTCGTCATCATAGGTCTGTTTCTCATTAGACAGGAACCTGTGGGGGTTTTTTTTGGATTTCTCGGGTTGATTTTTCTTAATTATTGTGTCAAGAATGAAGAAAATAATCTTATTAGAAAATTCGGAAAAGAATATGAATTATACAAAGCTACTGTTCCTAGATGGAACCTAATTTTAGGTTTTTTTCAATATTTTAAGAGAAATAAATGATATACAGTGAGAATAATTGTAATTAAAAAAGTAAATAAGCGAATTTTTGTGTTATTGACTTTATTACGACTTACTTAATGAAGTGCGCCAGTAAATCTCTACTTGAGAATACCTAAAGTTTCTTTGATAATTTTTGCTGCTGTGAAAGCAGATATTTGAGTAGAGTCATAGGTAGGATTGAGTTCAACAATATCGAAGGAAAATATAGGAAGAGTGTTAATGTTTTTAATTATCTGGATTAATTGAGCAGTAGAAAGACCACCTGGTTCAGGATTTCCAACACCAGGGACAAAAGCAGGATCTAGAACATCAAGATCGATCGATAAATATACAAGATCTACTGAATCCTTAAAATTTTCATTAACTTCATTTACAACATATTTTATCCCCTTCCTCAAAATCACATCAGTAGAAATCATAGATATCCCAGAGTTTTCAATAAATTCTAACTGATCTGGAGTAGCTGCACGAATTCCAAGTTGAAAAATATTATCTGGGTTGATTGGAGATTCATCCAATATACGTCTAAGGACACAAGCGTGTGAGTACGGATTTCCTTTATAATCGTTATAGAGATCTGGATGGGAGTCCAAATAGATAATGCCTATCTTCTTATCTGAAAATGCAGTTAATTTTGTCAACGCACAAACAGAAAAATAGGTTGATAAATGATCTCCACCCAGGAATAGAAAGTTCTTTATGTTACCAGGTAGTGGTTGTATTGTTTTTAATACCTGTTCTTTTACTTCTAACTCAATTTTTGTAGAAATTTTTATATCTCCACAATCAAAAATCTTCCATTTGCCTTGAATATTAATTCCCTGTTCCGTATAGGGATTATACAAATCTCCTGTTGTAGCTGCACGAATTTTTGCAGGTGCTTTTGCACTTCCAAGCCGATATGAAGATGAAATATCCCAGGGTATCCCCACGACTGCGAGATTAGCAGCAGCTAGATTATCACAAGTCGCACCAAAAAAAGTATTTGGCTCAGACGTATGTTGTAATTCTTTAGCCATTTTATGTGTCATTCCTATTTGTGTATGTCATTAATGCTGATTATCCTCTTTAATTCCTCAGCTGCTTTAACGTACTCCATCGGATTATAAAAATAGACAAAAACATTTTTTCCTTGTATTGTTCTTATTAGTAAATGCTCTCCAAGGAGTTTAGATTTCTTTACCTCCACATTTTCTTTTTCGCTCGTACTAATCTGAAAATTAGCATTCTTGCTTTTACACGAATCAACTTGTAGCATGTAATGATAGTAAAGACCAAGAAGAGCGACTAAAGGAAAAAGTAACCAGAAAAAACAAAGTAGAAATATGATGTATTTTTTGTAACTAACGTAAAAACCTTGAATTGTGTTAATGGATGAAGAGACTTGATCTTCAGTTATCAGAAATGTTCCTTTGCATTTAGTTGTTCTATAAGCTCGAATAGAATATGATATACTGTTATTCACTCTTCTACCTCCTTGATTCTTTTTATTAGGAAATACTCCTTGATAGAATCGGGATAACCATCAGAAACACCGAAGATCTCAAACCCATATTTCTGAAAGAACCCTGGTGATTGGAATGATAAAACATTTCCTTGCCATGAAATACAGCTGTTCTCAGCAGCAATTCTTTCTGCTGTTGTCAAAAGATCTCGACCATAACCCTGACCCCGATACTTCTCATCAACCCAGAGATATGCTAAATACAAAGTCTTGAGAGTTGTACCAGCAGATAATCCTCCTATAGCTTTCCCTTCCTTATTTTTAACAACTAATTTGATTTGAATTTCTCGATACTTCTTCCGTAATTTTCCAACATGCTCATTGACGTATTTATGTAATCCTTCGTGAAGAATCTTCATTGATTCCTTTGAATTATCTTTAGAAATTGTGATTCCTTCTTTATAAGACTCATTATCTTCTTCTGGAGTCTGAGAATTCGTACTTAGTATTTTTAATAAAACATATTCGGTGATACCATTAGCATATCCATCAAAAATTCCTAAGACCTTGTACCCAATACTTTGGTAAAATTCTGGTGCTTGAAAAGAGAATGTCCATGTTTGTGACGCGGGGTAACCTTTTTCCTTTCCTAATTTTTCTGCTCGTAATACTAGTTTTTTTCCAAAACCTTGGCCTCTGTACGGTTCATCAACCCAGAGAATTTCAAGATGCATTACCCCAGTAAGCATGCTTGTGATAATCCCCCCAATTATATCTTCATTACTGTTTTTCAATACCAAACTTATATCAGGAGTAGGAATATCTAATCCACCAGAAGGAAATTTCTTATTATGAGCTACTAGTCCATCTTGTACTATCTTCATTTCTTCTTCAGATGGATTTTCACAAATAATATACTTGTTGGAGATATTCAAACGTTTCATTTGACGTTTTCTTCTCCTCAAAGGCATATAGGAAAAACCTAAAGATGAGCAGTCAGCCATTCACTAAGATCTTTCAATACGATAATCCGATCTTCCTCAAGTTCATTATAAACCTCATGAAACAGATATTGATAGATTTTCAAAGTTCTATCATCCGCCGTGACGTTATCAAATAATTCATCCACATTAATAACTAGTGGATCTTCTTGACCTTTTTGAATCAGAAGGGGTATTTTAATATCTGAAATTCTTTGAGATGCGGTTTTAAAACCTTTAAATACTTCATTTCCAAGTCTAACAGTTAATTTCTTTAAAACATATGGATCATTGTTGTAAGCTTCTTTAACAGCTGGATCCCGCGATACTCCATCAGATAATTCATTCTTTAATGAGAATTTTGGCATTATTTTGGACAATGTACGCGCAAGTAATAATGTAAAAAAATTCACTCCTTCTCCTACTTTAGTTCCGCTTCCTGATAAAACTAAACCTGTAAACTCATCAGGATAGTCAGCAATATATAAAATTGATATAAATGATCCCATAGAATGTCCTAGCAAGAATAAAGGAATATCCTTACCTTCTTTTTCCCGAATTAATTCTGTAAATTCTTTTTGATCATGAACAAAGTCATTAATCGAATTGACATACCCTGAGTGCCCGCCAGATCGACCATGACCTCGATGATCATCTGCGTAGACAAGAAATCCATCAGGAATCAATTTGTTTACAACATGCATATAACGTCCTGAATGTTCAGCTAATCCATGAACTATCTGTACAATTCCCTTAGGTGCTCCTTCTGGTCTCCAATATTGATAAAAGATTTTTATTCCGTCTCGTGTAGTATATTCACTTTCTTCATGTTTCATATTCATCAGCCTTCGAAAACAGGATAGAGAATACTCTCAAATTTAAGTATTAATACTTGACTTAAGAAATTACTTCTTACTTACTTGACTATTAGAATTTTGAATTTGAAATATTCTCAAGGAATAAACGGAAAATACCAAGATTGTCAACATAAGAGGATTAAAAACTGATAACTTTATCACTGGTCAATATCCAGTCTGATAGTTCATTCATTGAGCTACGTTGAACTCTATCAATTAGTTGAACACTTGAAAGTCCCCTTGCATCAAGACAGGAACCACAAGCACCAACTTTTCCTCTTCTAGCAATACTACGAATCATCCGTCCGATATTATAATATCCATCTGGAGTAGTTTGATTTTGTAATGCACATGCGCCAGCATCAGCAAGAAGGAAAACATTCACATGAACACCCTCTCTTTTTTGTAGCGCCATTGCCGCTCTTAGGCCATTATATGATTTTTCTGACCCATATGGGGCATCATGAAGGATAATAGTAATTAAAGACATTTTCTATCACACTAATGAAATTATCCAGATTTTTTTTTGAATAATTACATGAGATATACGAAATCTTTGTTCACAGAATTTTTTTGTATTGAGTTTTATAGAAGGCGAGTAAATATATTGTTAACATAAAACCCTCTAACTAGATCAAATCTTAGATCATCTAATAAAAGCACAACAATATATAGAAAAATTTATAACTCCTTACATCGAATCCTTTTGTCCAGTCGTGATTAAAATGTCAAAAAAGTCTTTAGCTGTAATTATATTAATTGTAATTCTTGGGGGACTTAACATTTTTCAACTTTATTTCTTCACATTCCCTCAAATTCTACCTGAAAATATTCCTCATGATGTAGAGACGGTTTTGATTGGAAACAAGACGGATTACATCGGTCAGGTAATCACACTTGATGGTTTTTATATTGAGGGCGGATCAAACATATCCTTATTAGTTACTGATCCCGTTGTATTTGAAAATAATTCACTTACACCTGCCAATTACTTGACTATAGGAGGTACAATCCCTTCATCGTTACAGGGTAAACAAGGTGCTCAAGTCCATTTAACAGGAGAAATTTCTTGGGCTGATGCTGACGAAGGATTGTTATTTATTAAATATTCCAGATTTAAACTTATCAAAGAAGGTGCTCTTTCACATTTGGGGAAATTCATTGACCCCTCCCAGTTCAAAGAAGGGTATGATTTAGTTCCCCTAGTTCAAAATAAATATGCTGTTCTTATTAGTGGAGGAATTAAACCTGAGAAGGCTTATACAAGATATTGGAACGATATAACTGCCATGTATACTATTTTAACTTGGTTTTATGGTTATAAACCAGCAAATATTTACGTGGTTTACAAAAATGGAATAGCGGAAAACAATTATGCCCCTGTTAACGGACCCGCTACTCATTCGTTTCTTGAAACTGTGTTTACAGAACTACAAGAGAAGATGACCCGATCTGATGATCTTTTCATTTATACCACAAATCACGGTGGGACAGGTGGACTCAGTTTATGGAAACCATTAGATCCCTATGGACTAACTCCCAATGAGCTCAATAACATGCTTCTTGATATCGATTATCGTAAAGAAATTATCATCATGGAGCAATGCCACTCTGGTGTCTTCATTCCTATCCTTAGCCAACAAAATCGGGTTATTCTCACCGCATGTAGTCCTGTTGAATCCTCCTATGGTTGTGATACCGAAGGGGCTTGGGATGAGTTTTTATTCCATTTTATGTCTGCCGTGGTTCAATTCAATATTAATGGGGATCCTGCTGTTGTCAATTCTGACACTTCGGGTGATAGTAAGGTATCTATGTATGAAGCCTTTATGTATGCTAGCGCTGCTGATTCACGAACTGAAACCCCCTATTACGATGATGACGGTGATGGTAATGGTATCATGGCCTATTTACTTCAATACGTTGATCCAGTGGACGAAGGAGAATTTGGACAAGACACTTTTCTTTGAGCAGAGTAACTGAAATTAGCATTATGGTGGATTAAATTGGAAGAGCTAATAGATAAGGTACTAAAAGTAATATTGAGTCTCCCTGATCCCGTAAATCTTGTAGATGTTATTGAGAAAATACAGGAATCTGACAATACTCTGGAACTCGATGCGGCAAAAAAATTATTGATTAATAATTATCTGAACAAACAACCTGAGAAGAAAGGAATCTCTATTGATCATGTGATTTTACGGAGTGTATCTCCCTGTCCTGAATGTGGAGGAGAGATAAATAACGGGTATTTCAAAATCATACTAGCATCACGTTCTGATTCGGCCAATTCTGATGCAAACCAAGTTGAACAGCAACTAGTCATAAGTTATGAAGCACTTCACAATTTGATGAACCACGAGATTTCTAGCGAGTTTCTGGTAGCTACGAATGAAAGCTTTGGGGAATTAGAGCAGCAAAATCTTAATAAGAATCCAAGAGATCAATTAAGTCAACAAAAACTTGAAAAATCAATAGAGAATTATACATTAAAGGAATTAAATGCAAAATTAAGTGAAATGATGGCCAAATAATTCCTTTTATTCTAAATGGATATCTTGTAGTGACCGATTATTCCATAAGGAGGAATATATATGTCAAAAAATGATGCTCATGAGATAAGGACTGTTAGTTTAGAAGATATAATTAGTGCGCAAAAAATCATTGAGGATCGAATCATCCATACTCCATTAATTAATTCTCCCTCCCTCGAATCTTTACCTGACATGAACTTAGCTTTCAAGGCGGAAGTATTTCAAAAAATTGGTTCATTTAAGTTGAGGGGTGTTTTAAATAAACTCTATCACCTTTCTGAGAAGGAAAAAGAGAAAGGAGTGATCACTATCTCAGCAGGCAATCATGCTCAGAGTCTTGCTTATGCAGCCGCAAAAGTTGGTATAAAAGCAGTTGTTGTCATGCCGAAATATGCTGCAAAAAATAAGGTGATAGCAACAAAGAAATACGGGGCTGAGGTTGTAATGCACGAAGAAAGTAAGACTCTCATGGAAAGATTAAATGCGATTAAAGAAGAAAGAAATCTCACATTAGTTCATCCTTTTGATGATCCATATATCATAGCTGGTCAGGGAACTATTGGATTAGAAATACTAGAGGACTCTAAACAGCTGCCTGATAATGTAATCGTACCAATAGGTGGAGGAGGATTGATATCAGGAATTGCGGCTGCATTAAAACAGAGTTACCCGAATATTAAGGTAATCGGGGTTGAACCTGAAGGTGCAGATGCTATGTCTCAAAGTTTACTTAAGGGCACGGTTGTTTCGCTAAATAAAATAGATACTATTGCGGATGGACTGGCTGCACCTTTCGCTGGTAGGTATACTTTAGCTCACGTTAAGAAATTTGTAGATGATATAGTAATTGTCTCTGATGAAGAAATTCTGAATGCAATGAAAGTTCTCCTTGAAAAAATAAAAATTGTAACAGAACCAGCAGGAGCTGCAGGATTTGCTGCACTCCTTTCGGGTAGAATTCAGATTTCAGAAGATATTCAAATTATCTGTGTTTTAAGTGGCGGAAATGTTGATACTAATCTTCTGAAAAAGATTCTTTGAATTGTCCGCAAGCTTCAGCTGAACTAATCCTGTGATTCGGACTTCATCAAGTACGAATCCTTTCAACCTCGTAAACAACAGGATTCCAGGCATCAGGACATGCGTGAGTGCTCTTATCTGGGTTTTCTAACCAAGGAAATTCTGCCCCATATGCCATTGCAAAAACTTTTGGTAGAATTGAGTACAACGCATGTAAACATACTTTACCATCAATTTTATTATCTTTAAATGAGATTTTGATTTCATCTCCAACCGAATGACCTGCTACACATGTTCCTTCCTGTTTTATAACTTTCAACTTAATATCGTAACTCATGGTAACATCAGTACTTATGATGTGAAAAACTGTATATATTCTTTCTCTCTCTGCTCGCTAAGTCAATGGGTTCTTAGGTTAGTACAAGATCTTTTCTTAGAAAGATATTTAGGGTATCAGTTGGGGTAAATTCCTAGGTGTATTTATGGGATTTAATCTTTCAATAGACGATTTTAAAAGTTTTGGTAGACTAGCTTGCCTATCTACAGTATTTGGTTCAGTGCAATTTCTTTTACTTACTACAATAGCAGCATTATTCTATCCTGGAGGATATGATTATTTGGGGTATTATTTCAGTGATCTAGGGGCGGTAACGGCAAGAAATGGTGCTTCTAATACGTTTTCTTCCACGTTGTTCTTCATTGCTTTAACTGTTACAGGTATTTTCATGATTCCTACTTGGTTAATACTTCCTTCATTGTTCAAGGGGTCGGTATACGAAAAAATAACAAGTTATCTAGGAACTGGTTTTGGTTTACTAGCCACTCCTTTAATTATTGGGATAGCTATTTTTCCTATGGATACTGAATCTGATTTACACGGCTTTTACGCGCAATATTTCTTTTTAGCCTTTGGGTTTGCGATTCTAATCTATTCAATTGCGATCTTGCTGAACAAAGACTACTCAAATTTCTACTCAATTTTTGGCCTAGCGATATTCGTACTCGTACTAATCTATGTTTTCGTATATTTTGGTGATTTACGTACCTTTTTGCAAAAGGTTATTGTCTATAGCTATATTATATGGGCCGCGATACAGGTGATGCGCATATGGCCTTCTGTTGAACCTTCCTGAATAGTAGAGGTAATGATGTATGGAGGGGCATCCTTTCTTTTTTTTCAAAGCCATAGCATGCCGAACATTGTTAATGATATTAGAATAAGTGATATGATGACGACGTAGGTTATTTTTCTCACGTTTATTCTATCGCGAATTTTAACACCAAATTGAGCACCAATTAATAAACCCAGAGTTAATGGGATAAATACAAAATCAAGACTTCCATGAAGAAAGTGAACATAACCCCCTACTGCAGATGTAATAATAATCATAAAAGTAGCAGTTGCTGATGCCACATTAGAAACAACACCGAAACCTACTATCATTAAAGGAGTCTTAATCCAACCTGCTCCCACGCCAAACATACCAGCAAGCAAACCACTAATCCCTCCTGCTACTACTAACATAAGAATACCAACACTGTCAGATTCTTGCCCATTTTTGTAATTTAATTTAGGACCGAATCTCATTAAACCTACAAACCAGGAAGTACTTTTTTCACTAGTAATTTCGTCCTTTTGTACTCTTTTGACCATCAAAAACGCCATAATCAGAGCAAGAATACCAAATGTTACGTGGAGGAATTCTGATGGGAGAAGAATTGTTAGATTGGCTCCAATTATCGCACCAATCGCAGTCGGTATTTCTAATCCCAATCCTAGTTTATAGTTGATTTCTCTTCTCTTATGATTATAAATTGAAGCTAGAAGTGAAGGAAGAAATAAGGATATCAACGAGTTTGCTGCAGCAACCTTTATCGGAAATCCCGTCATTAATAAAATTGGAAACAAAAATACTCCTCCTCCAAATCCTCCAACCACCCCTAGAATCCCTACACCAATACTTATAATGAAAAGGACGATGTATACTGAAAAATCCACGATATTACACTCATTTCAATGGATTCATTTAGGATTGAAATAGTAGACGATTCTAATGAAGTATTCATAGAAAACCTAGTGACTCACATTCTGAAATGAGATTTTTCCACTAACGGGTTGCCATACTGAAAGGGGAATTGAACGAGAAATATTGAGTGTACCATCAGGTTCTATAGTTTCGATTCCAGTAAAAGCACCTTGAAATTTCTTCATCATCCCTGATGCGACATAGGAGAACTTACTTGCGACAAAAAATATTTCATTGACATTAGGATACTTCTTGAAATCAATGTTTAAAGCTCTATTTGAAAAATCATTGAGATTGTGTAAATCTATACTGTCATTGGTAAAAAATACCCATGTTTCCAATCCTTGAGAATCAACAACCAACATATCACATGGATTGCTGTGACTCGTTATAAGAATTTGACGAACGTTAGTGATAACTGAAGCTATAAAGACAGCAAACCGTAATTCAAGTCCATTGGAAACATCCTCAAGCTTCAATAAAGCAGAGTATAAATGGTCAATAATTCCTTCTTCTTCACGTCCTAGTCGGTCTAGCAATTCTAATTTCTTTGTTATTTTCTTTAATTCTTGAATATTCTTGATTTCTTCACCCTTTGCTATTTCAAATAGTAATTCAACTGTCAAGTGTTCAATATCATTAAGCTCACTAACTTTCGAATGATGATAAGCAGTTAAACTCTTTGATGAACCTGATCGTTTCCAGAATCGTTTTTTCTTCTTTTTTTCTTCCTTATCCCCAATTAAAGTGTGGTATATTTCTTCAGAAGAAGTGGATACTGCCTGTCTAACAGGAAGACCTTTTTTTTGGATAATACTTTTATCTACTTCTTCCCTTACCACAATAGTATTATCAAAAGGACATGAATAATTCCGATCAACTCGTGCAAGACCTATCTCGCAGAGAAAGATTCTCTTGCAGCTCGGACAAAAAAAAACATGATCATTTTCATCAAGATCTTGTCTTCGACCCTTCTCATGATAGCATCGTTCACATTTTGCACTACAGGAAATCTTCAAGTTAATTATTCTCCTTTTGCTTGAATATTGAGGATTAATCTTTAGGTGATGATTTTTTAATTTTGCGTTTGATAGGAATAAGAATTAACATCATAAGAATCGATCCTATACCTAAAAATGTTGAAGCTCCTACTGAATTACTGATTTCTGCATTAAGTACTAAATATTCCTCAAATGATATTATTAAGTATAGCTGGTCTAGTAGATATTGGTTTTCGTGATCAGTGATTGTAGAGTAAAAACTTGAATCTGATGCCTCGAATTTTGTTCTAATCATGTTAATTTGAAAATTGGCAACATTCAGCTTTTCTTGGAGTACACTTATTCGAACCCCAATCGCTTGGTTGGTTAAAATGAACTCCTGATTAGTCGATTTTGAACTATCATTATATTCAGAGCTTATACTCCTATCTACCTCATCAAAAATATCAATAAAACCACTTAATCTTAGAATAAGAACTTCTATGGATGATGTTGATTGTAATAATCCTTTTAGTCTGTTTAATGAAAGAATTAGTTCACCATGATCCTCGTATTTGTAGATAGGAGATAACCAAGATAAATTAGCTGAAAAAGATTCACGAAGGCCCTTTCCATTAGCAGTTAACGAAGTAATTTTGTTTATCATCTCAGAAGCAATTGCTTGAATCTGAGTATTATTGAATAGATCTTGTTGATTTATTGTTTGGGCAAGAATGTCCATAAAGATCGTTTGATCTGAAGTCACTACAGTCGAGTCATTTTCTGATCGAAAAATCAAAAAAGTTGTATTACTGTAAACACGAGTCAGGTTTTCCCAGAGAGTAATGCAACTAGCATCAAAGATTGTTCTATCTGATGTTCCCAGAGAAAGTTCATTTCTAGGATAAGCTAACAGACTTCTAAGAGTTTTCAATTGAAATGG
>JAEOSP010000272.1 GCA_016840305.1 Candidatus Hodarchaeota archaeon | reverse complement strand
CATGATTCAGAAATATCTAATTATATCAAGAAAGGAACATGGAAACTGTATATTGATGGAGAAGAGATTGCTCAAGATTCTGGTTTCGTGTACGGTAATGATCCTATGGTTTACACTGATGATCAGTTTGATATTCGGATTAAAAGAGGAGCTGAAACCCCTGCTAATCTTATCAAATATTTAAATCAAAACAATATTTCAACCCCAGCCACTAGAACAGCTCAATTAAGTGAATTAAAACAAGCGGGAATCATTGCACTAGTTGATAAACACTACGTTTTGGATAAAAGAGGAATTGCTTTCAAAGCAGGTTACGATTACTATAAAGAACACAGTTTTGACGCCATCCAGTTAAAGAATCAAGCTAAACAAGCAAAGGATTATGATGATTTGAATAGAACCTTAGCAGAGATTAAACCAATTTCCAGAGACAAAACAAGGCAAATTATCAAAGTGAATGCTAATGCTTTAATAGAATCCCAGGATGATTTAGCAGAATTGGAGGAGTACTAGGAATTTTTATTTCAGAGTTTCTTCTGAAATTGTGATGTAATACATCCTCGTTTAAGAAAAATGAACATAACAACTACACCCCAGAAATGACCCAGATAGGCATTTCCAGTGTCAGAACCAATAAGGATTAATTTAGTGAGGTTGGTAAAAAGGGTAGTAAGAAAATCAGGTTCATCTTCACTTGTTTGTAGTGCTAATTCTAAAAAGAACGCCTTAAAATCTGAGGTTATTCGCTCTATTAACAGATATGCAGGGAAAAATGGAGGTATGACTTTAAAAATGAGATTCTTCGTGGTTAGAAAATCCTCTCGTTCTCCTTCTGTCATTTTTCTATTATCTTTGACAGATTTGTTCAATGATTTGAATAATTCAAAAGAAACAAAGAACATAATTCCTGAAAGAACTCCTGATGAACCTGCACTAGACGAAAATACTGCTAAATTTGAATTCTTCTGTTCTAGGTAAATACGAACGATTTCCATTGTCATAAATCCAAGTAAGTGAGCTCCTATTCCGATAAGAATGAAATAAACAATTCCTTGTTTTCCTCCTAAATAATAAAAAAAGACAGGGCCAAAAATGAGCATCGCAATAGAATTGTTGACAAGGTGTTCCAGATAATTATGTCCGAAATTGCTTGTAAATATACCATAAGGGAACGTCTGTCTTGATAGCTTAAAATGATATTTCAGATGTGGATAATTTGTCATTATCCAAAAGATGACCGTGAATATAACGACAATAGCGATTGAAAGAGCTAATCCTTTTAGATATTCTTCTAGTTTATCCCTATTTATCATGAATAATCCCTTTCTGAGTCGACCACATTTCAAATGAATCTTCTAATGGTTTTGATACACCACCGTCTTACATAATATATTCCTTCTTTTCCTAGAATTTGTAGGGATAATTTTTCGAGGTTATCAAAAAATTTTTGTATGCTTCTATCGGGTTTAGGATAGGGTTACTTTGACTGAAGAAACTAAAGAGTTTATCTTTCTAAGGACAACGCAGCTGAAACGCTGGGCAAATTCCCTTTACTACATTGCTAAGGTAGGCTTAGATAACTCTAATAACAAATATGACATTAAACGGTATGAAGGTATCAAAGCAATATCTGAAAGTTTGTATAAGAATTGGAATCGTGATAAAAAGAATAAACAGGGTCCCATTTCGATTCCTCAACTTGATTATTTTATAGATCGCCTATTTGAGATTGCTGAAGGGGGTATTCAGAAAACCTCGAGTGAATTTGATGTAGAACTATTTGTTGACTCTAGAATGATTTTAATGGACATGGAAGCTGTCAAAGAGAATTATAATATTTCTAAGAAGAAAGAACTGAGTAAACCAGATGAAAAAGGCCAAGAAAAAGGTAAATTCAGTAAAGAATTACTTACTCATTTTTTTAAAGATGAACAATTACCTGATGCTCTTATGGATTTAATTTGTGATACTAAAGAAAAGTTATGGATTTGTTCCCCTTGGATTAATGATATTCTTAACTTAAAACAACAATTAGTTGCTCTTAAAGAAAAACATGTAGAAATTCTGATTCTGACAAGGAAAGCAAAAAAGAATGAACCAGATCATCAGAAAAGTCTTACAGGTTTAAAGAAAGAGAGATTCCTGATTGAAACAAATCCATATTTACATACGAAAATGATTATATCTGATGAAATAAAGATGTATTTAGGCTCAGCAAATTTGGTAGAACGATCTATGACTGTTTTACATGAAGCAGGTATTATTACTGAAGACCAACATTTAATCCGCCCTGCAATTGATTATTTTTTCCAGCTCTACGATGATGCTGGAAAACAAAGTGTTATGGTTTGATTTGAACCACTCGTTCATTAACCCAAAGTTATAATTTTTTCCTGCTTACCTCTTTCCACGAGATGAGCGGTATGCAGGGTGTTGGGGATTCAGTTGATCTTGATAGATCACTGCTCTACATAAATAATTTTCTAATCAGTTACCGAATATGGGATTCTATACTCTAAATCATTCTTCTCCACTACTACCTCTATTATTTCCTTCTTTAGGGTTATTTTCCTGTTTTTATTTTGTATTAAATCATATGAAGAATCCATATTATACATTGTAAGATTTATGAATAAGTTTGATCACAGTATCTATTAGTTCTGAAATTATCTACTATTTCCATTCGTGAAACAGCCATGAACATACTAAATTTTTTTGATTTTATTAAGGAAAACATACGAGAAGATAGAAATAATATTCTTGTTACAACTATCGGATTGATCATCGTAATTGCTCTTCTGACCACAACTTTTACAAGTGATTTATCTTTTAAAATGGACTATGTTGACCAACAGGTGTCACAAAAAGGTGATATTAGTTTTTGGGGGATTCGTTTTGATAAAACATTCTCCACTGATCTTTTAGAGAATGAAGCAAAGGTATTACGTAATCTTGTATTAAAAACCGCAGAAAGCCATGATCTAACAGAGATTATCTCAGATGACCAATATTTTTCGCTCAACTTTCATGAGCTTAATCATCAAAAAATATTTGCATTTAATCCACTAACTGAAAAAAATGTAAGTAGATATATTGGAATTGCCT
>JAEOSP010000271.1 GCA_016840305.1 Candidatus Hodarchaeota archaeon | reverse complement strand
TATAAATACACATTTATGTGTAGAATATTCAAGTTCATTATATTATGTTCCTTTTCAGAATACTTCCATAATCGTTAAATTAAATACTTCTACTAGGGTTTTGAGTTTAATTGTTACAGAAGGTGGAGCAATTACTAAATTTTATTTGGATAGAGCAAATGATAAATTGTACTACTATTATAATCAAGCAAATTTTAGTTATGTAGATCTTACTGATGATTCCATAACTGATTTAACACCTACATTAAATGCTTGTGAAGACATATTAGTGTATGATGGAGATTTGTTTGCCGTGGATACTTCTGAAGATGATTTAACGTTTTATAAATACAATGCTGGTGGGCCTAGTTGGGATGCTGTTGGTACTATTGCTGAAGGGGCTACTAATTCATATGATGTTAGTGCTACTATTCCAATTAATGATATTTCAGGAATATGTTATTGTGATGGAGATGGACATTTTTATATTTGTGAATATAATGCTGGAATAGTTAATGAATATGATGCTAGTTTTGTTCATCAAGCCGCACATGATATTGGAGCTTTGGCTGGAAATGATCAATGTAATGGAATATGTTGGGATGGAACGTATTTTTATGTTGTGGATCATGTTGATGTTAAAGTTTATAAATACAACTCTGCTTTTACCGTAAAAGAAGCAGAGTATGACATTAGTGGAGGAAATAATGTTCAACCTCGCGGAATATGCTGGGATGGGACTTATTTTTATATAACAGATGATACTTATGCTAGTGTTTTTGTTTATGATACTTCATTTACAGAACAAACGAGTCATTCTATATCTGGTCTTGGGTTATCATCTCCCATAGGAATTGAATGGGATGGGACTTATTTTTATATATGTGATTCTGTAGATGAGGTTGTTTATAAAATTAATTCTGATTTTAGTATTGTTATAGCAATTTTAGATGTTGGAACAATTGGAGGAAATGACTACCCTATTGGTGTATGTTGGAATGGTGACTATTTTTATGTTACTGATTACGAAGATTCTTTTGTTTATGTATACCATTCTGATCTGAGAACAGAAATGGGAATGATTACATATTCAGCAATCATTTCCGATAAGTGTTATGTCGTGTATCAATACATCGGACAAGCAGCTAAAATCTATGTAAAAGATCTTGATGATGGAACTAATCCTTCTGCTTTAGAGACACTTGATTCTACTTTATTAATCCCTTATTTGGAAAATCAAAGGGGAATAGCTGTTTCTACTGATAATGACACACTATTTTTTGTAATGAAGGATACTGATGATAATAAAACATATCTCTGTACTTATGTAATAAGTACTGATACTTTTACTCAAAGAGGGGAGTTTAACATCGCATTAATGTTAAATCGTAATACTAATTCAAGTAATGCAATTCCCTTTAATTTAGAAAAAGCGTTTGGAGTAGAAAGTGGAGTAAATGATTTATCCGTGTATCAAATCCCCTCAAACATGATTGCCAATAAATCTTTACATAGAATTGCTAAATTGGATAATCTATACATAAATCCCACGACTAAGATAACAGGTATAATTGTAGGGATAACAGATACTTATCTTATCATAAAAGAAACTAATAAAAATATTGTATTACTCAAATTCCAAGACATCTCTTCTTACATTCAAAATGCTGTGATAAGCCATCCAGAAAGAGATTACGCTACTGCAATAATAGACTATGATGAGAGATACTATCCTTTAGAAACAGATGTTTTCATTCAGATTGTAGGAACTTTTAAGGGAGTAGCAAATCAAGTGGAGTTCGAGGGTTTTGTTTTTGACGTTTCAGAAAGATATAAACATAATCCAATGATGTCTCATTTCAAGAGAGCTGAAATTGTTTCTTACGCTTACTTTGATTTGGAATGGCATGTACCTAGTACAACTACAAGTACAACAGATCCCGATTCCTACTTAGACGATATAGACGATAATTTTACCTACTTACAGAAAGGAACTTATGATGATGCTCCAGACTTTAATACAGATCCAGATATCATAGGGGAAAAGAATTCTCATAGAATATTAGATGAGTTTGGAGCTTGGAGTCAATTTACTTGGTATCATACTCCTACAGGGAGTTTATTTTTTGAAGCTCAATCTACTAGCTCTGGAGTTACTTATGATGAGACGGATTGTCTCTCAGCAGCAATATCCCATAGAAAAGAACGAATTAATGCCGTGACTGTAAAAGGTAGGTTTGATTCAGATGGAAATCAAATTACTTCTACAGAACAAGTAGATCAAGCTCTCATTGATGAGTTTGGAAAGAAACCTAAAGATATCACAATTGCTTGGATAGAAGATGCAACGGATGGTAATTCAATGGCATCTGCTCTTTTAGCCTTGTTAAAAACAGATTTAATCTATTGTAAGATTGTAGTTAGGGATACTACAAATGGAATGTTGCAAGTAGGAGAGACCCTTACATTTAGTCATACCCAGAAAGGAATTAGCTCAGCAACTTACATGATCAATCAAGTAATTCATAATGATAAGACAGGTCTAACAGAATATATCATTTCTAGTGGAATTCGATATGAATCAGCTGATTTTAAAGAGAAATTAGATCAAGATTTATCAGAACAAGTATATCAAATCAGTACATATGCTCAAGGTTTAATCTCTAACACGGACTGGGATGGAAGTAATTGGACTTCTGAAACTGTTGCTATAGCTCAAAAATCACTTCAAGATGCTATTCTTGATGAAGATAATATGGTATCAGATTCAGATGCACATTTAGCCACTCAACAATCCATTAAAGCTTATATAGATGCATCATTAGGCATAGGCTCAGCAAACGCTAAGACGATTGGATGCCCATTTCAATATCCTACAAGCTCGGATTACATTGGAATGACCGCTTCGGTTGGGATTGGTAACATGGGAGCTGACGATTATTCTCTTTTTTATCACGTGCCGTTGAGTCCGACCATGGGAAGTCTCAAACTCTACATACAGAAAGTGACTGTAGGATTGTATGATGCAGATGCAGGAGATTATATAGATCGGATGAGGGTTAGGGGCTGGACTGATTTTGAGACAGTATCAAACATAGAAAATGATGGTAATAATAAGACTGCCCGCGGAGATATAGAATACAGTTTCACTGCCGTGGATTGCTCGAGCTATGTTGATATATATACTGAGTTAATTATAGTTGCAACCGATGTTGCAGATATAGAAATTACTTATGTTAATGTAGAATATTATTATGATACATGAAAAATATAAAAATTAGAGAAAAAGGAGGTGAGATAGGATAGATGAGATGGCCAAGAATGCCTAAGATTAGTATAAAAGCAAAAATGAATATTCGTAAAGTAATTGGTTATTGGATTACTGTTGGATTAGGAGCATATGGAATGGTTCTATTTGGAACTTTAGTTGAGAGTAATTGGAGTTCTGAATTATGTGGTTTCATTTTCATAATGTATGCGGCAATCTGTACGGGTTTAGGGTTTTTAATTAGTGAACATTGGGGTACTCTCACGAGTGAAGACATTGCTAAAGGAAGAAAATTATTGAAAGATTCAATGGATTCAGCTCAAGAACAAGCAGATGAGATTCAAGAGAGTAATAATGCCGTCGTTGGACAAGTTGAGGAAGCAAGAGAAGCTAAAAAAAAGGGAATGACGGTTGAAGAGTTAAGAGCTTCTAAAGAAGTTCCAAAAGAAGAGACTTCTACAATAGAAGCTACTCCCGAACCTGAAGTGGATGTTCCAGTACCAGAGCCTACACCAGAGCCAGAACCAGTAGTGGAAGAACCAACTCCAGAAACACCAACAGAATAAATAAATAAATTTATATTTTTTTAATATATTTAAATTACAAATAAGAGGTTTGAAAAAAAATGTGGTTGAATGAGAAAAGAATAACTCCCTTACAATTAATCATTGTAGTATGTGGTATTTTCTACTTCATAAATTATGAAACAAAGATCTTTAAAGGACTTCCAGATATGATTAAAGTAGGGATATATGCAGGGATTTTAGTCATGTCTGTTTCAGCAGGAATTTCCTTACTAAATGTAAAAGAGTTAGGAGTAAGACTCAAGGGAATTATTTTAGATCGAAACAAATCTGCTGAACAAAAGATTAATGAGATAATGACTGCTATTATTCCTATTCTTTCAGAAGTAGGTGATTTATGGGAGGAAATGACTCAAGAACAATTTAATAAGGCAAAAATAGTAATTGGAAGCAAAACTGCAAAAGTTGCAGAATAAAAAAAGGTGGGGTTTTAACCCCTATTATTTTTTGTTTGTTAATTCTTTAAGATATTCTTCAATAGCCCATCTTGTAGAAGGATGAAAAAGACTTTCAAAAATATCTTCTTGATATATTTCAGTATATTTTGCAGAAGCTCCAGTAATATGAGCTCTTTTAGTCATACCATTAAGAATTGCAAATTTGATTGTACTTTCCGCATTAGACATAATCATTTACCACCTCCTTTCTTGTTTTTTGTAGTGGTTCTAAACCACATTTTGGACATTCATATATATTTAGCTTGGAATTGCAAATAGGACACTCCTTTAAAAGTAATACCCTAGCTCCATAGTGTTCTTGGCACATTTTTAGTCAAACCTCTTTTTGTTATTATAAATTGATAAGGGACATTTACTACATTTCTCATAATGTTCTAATTGATATTGTAATGCCCTATATATTTCTACTTGTTTCAATCTACAATTCTTAGATATATATTTGTTTTTTTCCAATTTACAATCCATTATTTAGTCAAACCTCCTTTCTCTCACTGCTTTTAACACGTCTTCTAATGTATTAGCTTTACTATTAAAAAGTATTTTTAATTCATTAGAATCGTGATATTCAACTTTCCTTTTAACTTCTTCAATCCTTCTTTCCAACCATCCTATTAGCTTATTCTCATCCATCTACATCACCTCCAATATAATCAATAAAATGATATAAATAATTAGAATTATAATAAACATTTGGAAAATTGTAAATCTTCCTTCAATAAGCCATTCTTTAAATGTCATCCTGCTCCTCAGCCTCCTTTTCTTCATAATCCATATATTTATATCTGCATTCTAAATACGGAATATGAGCATAAGAACAAGCTCTATAAATAGGACATTTCTTACATATTTTAAGTTCCATCCTGTTCTTTTTAATTCGTTTCACTCCTCGCCGACCTCCTTTACATCTTTTACAACTTCAAACACTCCCCTTAACCATGCTTCAAATTCTCCATCAAAAGAATTTGTTGTTTTTATATAATCTTTCAATTCTTTAATAAAAAAATTAATGCCATCCATTCTACCACATTGATAATGAGTTGGAGATCCATTTTCAAGGTAATATTCTCGTTTGTTTCTGAAAATAATGAGAGCTTCTCTTTGTTTCTTCTTTTTATATTTTCCAAGACATTTATCACATACTGCATAATAACCTTTCCAAGAATCTTCATAAATACTCTCGAAATCAATATTAAACTCTTTTAAAAAGTCTTTATTGTATCGATCTCCTCCAATACATCGTTCAAATGAAATTTCATTACAGATAACACATATATCTTTCACTTCTCCCCGACCTCCCTTTGTATTACTTTTTTTACATCTTTCCATAAGAATCTTTTTCCTTTGGGATATAATCCTTTTTTCATCATTTCTTGGTTTTTATCATACCTGGAATAACCTTCAGCACATAATAAATGATCCCATCCTTCATGATCTCCATCTTCATATTTATGTAATTTACACCTATCATCCCAATCTCTTCCGAATTGACTCATTGATGAAATTGCATAATGGAATTCACATCCAGTACATCCATTACATTTTAAAAGGACTACTCTTCGATTTATTTTTTCAATCATTATTTTACCCATTTTTTTTAACCTCTTTTTTCTTTTCAAATGTAATTTTATATTCTACTTCCTCTAACCAACCCTTCTTAAATAGAGTAGTTGATAAGCTAATGAGATACTTAGTGTATTTACTACTCTTACCAATATAAGGTTTTTTGAACATTACAACTTTACCAGACTTATATACTTGAACTTCTGCATTAGAGTTAGGTATTATGATTGTTTGGTAAGTGTCTTTAGGTTGTTTAGGAGTCGTAGCTCTCGGCTTTCGAGGTTTAACTATTTTAGGTTTATCAACTGTAGTTGTAAAATCCATCGTTTTTACCATTTCTCATCCCTCACCCAATTTGAATAATCTTCACAATTAGAACATTCTGAAAGATCTATTTTACGAGAATAGATACAATTAGAACAATCCATTATGAAAATAATTTCTTTTTCCATTATAATTCCTCCAATATCTTCTTAGAATTAGGATCTAACTCTTTAAGAGAAGGATAAGGTCTCAACTTACCTTCTTCTATTAATTTAACTACTTGATTTAACCTCTTAGCTTGCCTGTCTATGATATCTTGAAGCTCTCTATTTTCCATATTTAAGTTAGTAATTGTTTTTGATTGTTTTGAATTGTTATCATTTCCATTCATCCTCTCAGAAACAACTTGTCTCAATGCATCTGATATGTTTTCCCCTTCATTTAAAGTTTTTAAGAAAGTAACATGCTCCTCAGTCAATCTAGTAGCTACGGGTTTTCTATAGTTTTCTTTCATTCATCATCCCTCTGTTCAGCTATTTCTGCGAAGGCTTGATAGACTTCTTTTATAATATCTTTAGTTTCAAGCTCTTTAGGTTTATTTTTTAATGAGGCTTCTTTTGTTAGGTATAATTCCTTAGCATCATAGATCTTCCCTTCCTTCCCTCCTATTCTAAAGTTTATGCACATTATTGATATCCCTCATTCGGTGTTGGTTCATAGTTTTCTAAATAAGCTTCTCCACAAGAATCGAAACAAGGACAAGCTTCAGCTAGGGCATCATAAATAATATTCATTAGTTTTTCATTATTGAGTATTCTTTTAGCTTTTCTCTCTAATCTAGTCATTAGTAATAACCTCCATTGGTGTCATCAGGCATTTCTTCATAATATTGCTTACACCAATTACAAGAACCTTCTTGATAGTCTCCCTCATTACCATTATCAGCAATAGGAGTTCCGCAATGAATACATAGTTTAAATCCCATTTTTTATCACTCCTCCAACCCTTTCAACATATAAGTGAAGCTCCAATCATCACCTACATTGACACATCTGCATTTAGCATATACTACGAATTGTCTTTCAATCGCTCCAAGCTCCCAACCTCTCTTTCTATTTCTTGAGAGTCGAGCTCCACATTCTGGGCAATATAAACAACCATCTTTTTTCAAAATTGCATCATCATATTTTTTATTTTCAACCATATTTTATCACTCCTTTTTTATTATTTATTTTTATTTATTATTACTTATAATTATAAAGTCAATCAAAGTATTTAAATGTTTTGATTTGTTTTCAAAAGTTTTGAAATGTTTCGATTTGTTTGAAAACAAAAACAACCCCTTTCAAGAGCCAATCTACCACCAAAAGACAAAAAATGCGTGATTTCGGGGTTCAAGAATAAGAGAAATATAGCTGTAAGAGTATTAATCACGCTATAAGATATAAAACAATACAAATTTCCTAACGTAGATTGGCTTGTCTTGGGGGTGGGGGTCATTTTTTATATCAATCTCCTTGGACATTCTTCTATATTACATTCATCAATCCCAGATTCTAAACAAATAACTTTCCTTCCTATTCTTTTTTTCACATTTTTAAAAACCACACGTCTATAAGGACAATCTTCATTTGATATTTTAACAAACCAGAATTTATTCATTTTTTCTCGCACCTCGCTTTTATCTTTTCAAATCTCTTCTCAAATGATATCAATGCATCAAAATCCTCAGGAGTTTTACCGCAATTCTCGATCAAGAAGTCGAGATCGACACTTTTTATCAAATAATAACTCCCATCTCCTAACATATCTAATGCATGGGACAATTCTAATTGTACATTTAAAAGATCATGAATAATTTCATTATCATCCATTTGATCAATTAAATTCTCAAAATTCTTTTTTCGTTCTTTTTCTAATTCTATCTCTCTTTTTTCTTCAGCCACCGTCTTGCCCCTCCTTTTCCTTTAATTCCGAGTTTATGGTAAGAATGAGGGCTCTTAACTCCCCATAGGTTGGGGTATCTCGTTTCTTACGAATACCCTCCGCCAGCAGCAAGATCTCCGCCTCGGTCGGCGTGTCTTTCTTTAACTCCTTTACTCTTACTTCTAACTTCTTTATCTTGGCGAGTTGCTTGTCGAAGAGCTTGATTATCTTTTTCTTACATTCCATCATGTATGATGAAATATCATTTGTAATCCAAGATTTATTGGAATATAAATCATCTAAATGGCTTAGGAACTCCTGCTTGTCGTTCATTTTAAATCATCCCTTCTTGAATTTGTTTAGTAAATTTTTTTGAATAAAAATAACTTTGGAGAATAATCATTATAAACACTACAGGATATATTATTAATAAATATGATAAAAATTCTAGTCTGAAAAAGTCAATGAAATAAATGAAATGAAATGAAATTTCAAGAAATATAATAAATATTATTAATGAAATTAAAATACTGGATAATAACGTTCTTTTTAAAGAAAGCATTCTTTTCCATCTCTCATAATTACTTTCCACCTTCTTTCCCTCC